>NZ_VBZC01000159.1:0-767 GCF_005786655.1 Streptomyces montanus | reverse complement strand
CCGACCGCGCGGGGGCGGTCCGGGGGCGGGGCCGCGGCGGCAACGGAGGCGTGGGCCGACGGCGGTGCCGATCTGCTGGGCGCGCTCGCGGAGGTCGCCGAGGCCGCGGCCGCGCGGTCGGGGGAGGCCGTGCTGGTCGTGCCCGACGGGGAGCGGCTTGTGGTGTTGGCCGCGGACCGGGGCGCGGTGGTTTCGTCCTGTACCCAGTACGCGGAGGCGCTCGGTGGGGCTGGGGGCGCCGGGGGCGCCGGGGGCGCGGGGAGTGCCGGGGGTGTGCGGGGGGCCGCTGAGCAGGGCGTGGACGAGGACGGGCTGGTGGTGGGGCTTTCCGCTCCCGCCGGGCCGATTGCCGCCGCGTCCGCCTATAAGCAGGCCGAGCAGGCGCTGTCGGTTGCCCGCCGGCGGGGACGGGTGCTGGTGGAGCACGAGGAGCTGGCCGCGGGGTCTGTGGTGCCGTTGCTCGCGGATGACGCGGTGCGGGCGTTTGCGGACGGGTTGCTGCGGGCGCTGTACGAGCATGACGCCACCGGGCGCGGGGACCTGGTCGCTTCGTTGCGGGCCTGGTTGTCCCGGCACGGGCAGTGGGACGCTGCCGCGGCTGATCTTGGAGTGCACCGGCATACGTTGCGGTATCGGATGCGGCGGGTCGAGGAGATCCTGGGGCGGTCGTTGGACGATCCGGATGTGCGGATGGAGTTGTGGCTGGCGTTGAAGGCGATGGGTGTGGCGGGGGAGTGAGGAGTGGGGGGTGGGGGTGGGGGGTGGGG
>NZ_VBZC01000158.1:0-921 GCF_005786655.1 Streptomyces montanus | reverse complement strand
TAGGGTCCGTCTTCAAAGATCATCTCGTGATGGATCATGGTGGGTGTGATACGCCGCCATGAACTGACCGACCACGAGTGGGAGTTACTCGCTCCCCTCATACCGCGAGCCGTGACGGGCCGACCTCGCATCGAGGACCGGAAGATCATCAACGGCATGGTCTACAAGATCCGCACCGGGATCTCCTGGCGCGACCTGCCAGCCCGGTACGGCCCGTGGAAAACGGTGTACACCCGCTTCCGCCGCTACGCCCTGGACGGAGTGTTCACCCGGGCCCTGCAGCAGATCCAGGCCCAATCCGACGCAGCCGGCGACATCGACTGGCTGGTCCAGATCGACTCCACCGTCGTCCGCGCCCACCAGCACGCAGCCGCCACCGGCCGAAAAGGGGGCAGCAGCGGTCGGACGAACCGGACGATCACGCCCTCGGCCGATCCCGAGGAGGACTGACCACCAAAATCCACCTCGCCTGCGACGGCAAAGGACGCCCCCTCGCCATCATCCTGACACCGGGCCAACGCCACGACAGCATCTGCGCACGCCCCCTGCTGGAACGGATCCGCGTCCCCCGCATCGGCCCCGGCCGACCGCGCTGCAAGCCCGACCAGGTCGTCGCCGACAAGGCCTACAGCTCCTGCGGCTTCCGCGCCTACCTGCGTAAACGCGGCATCACGCACGTCATCCCCGAGAAGACCGACCAGCGACGAAACCGGCACAGCCGCGGCCGCCGCGGCGGAAGGCCACCAGGATTCGACCGGGAGACCTACCGCCGACGCAACATGATCGAGCGCTGCTTCAACCGGCTCAAAGGCTTCCGCGGCATCGCCACCAGATACGACAAGACCGCCACCTCCTACGAAGCGGCGGTCACCCTCGCGTCATTCCTGCTCTGGGCAAAATCCGTTTGAAGACAGACCCTAG
>NZ_VBZC01000157.1:0-972 GCF_005786655.1 Streptomyces montanus | reverse complement strand
GGGGGGGGGAGAACGTGCGGGTGGAGGGGGGTATCGGCCTGGACGGCCTCGTCCTCAGGCGCCGGACAGGCTGACGGATGCCGGCCTCGGGCGCCGGAGGAGCTGATGGGCTGGGCTGTGTTGGAGAGTGCGCGTGCACGCGTACCCCGACCGGGCCGCAGCCGCCCGCGTACCGAAGGGGACGGGGCGGGGGTGTCCGCCCGCAGCGGATGGCGCGTCGACTCGGGTATCTCTAGCAGCCGACCGATTCCGCGCCAGACCGAGGACGGATACCCCCGTCGCGGCCCCGACCCAGAACGCACCGTGCGCGCCCCCCGGCCAACCGCCGGAGGCAACGCGCGGCCCCGCCCCACAGCGAACCGGACGCGCCCCCGCTCAACCGCCGGAGGCCCTCGCGCAGTCTGCGCACGTGCCGAAGACCTCCACCGTGTGGGCCACGTTCACGAAGCCGTGTTCCGTTGCGATGGACTCGGCCCACTTTTCGACGGCCGGGCCCTCCACCTCGACCGCCTTGCCGCAGACGCGGCAGACCAGGTGGTGGTGGTGCTCGCCGGTGGAGCAGCGGCGGTAGACGGACTCGCCGTCGGAGGTGCGCAGGACGTCGACCTCGCCGGCGTCGGCGAGGGACTGGAGCGTGCGGTACACCGTGGTCAGCCCGACGGAGTCGCCCTTGTGCTTGAGCATGTCGTGAAGATCCTGCGCACTGCGGAACTCGTCGACCTCGTCGAGCGCCGCCGCCACGGCGGCCCGCTGCCGGGTCGAACGGCCCCGAACGGGCGGTCCAGCGGTCGTCACCGTTGCCTCCTTACATCTGCGGCTTGCCGGGCCATTGTGCCAGCCCGATCAGGCCGCGGTCAGACGCCGGCCTTCCCCGTGGCGGAGCGGGTGGCCGGAATCGCGCACTCCGCCGGCTCCGCGGCCGCGTCCCCGGCCACATCCCCGGCCGCCGCCCGCGCGGCGGCCCGCGCCCGG
>NZ_VBZC01000156.1:0-1115 GCF_005786655.1 Streptomyces montanus | reverse complement strand
GGCCCCTCCTCGGCCAGCACGCGCGCGGCCTCGTCGAGGAGGCGGCGGCGCAGCGCGGCGGCGTCCCGGCGGGCTTCGCCCGCTTTCCGGCCGGGCGGTGCGGGGCCCGCGGGCGGTCCGGGCCGTGCGGGTTCGTGGTTGTCGGTTGACACGGGCGCAGCATAACGTTGTTATTGTTCATAACGGCGTTATGGCCGTGCGCGCCCCTGCTCGGGGGCCTCGGGGGACGGGGAAGGGGTTCGGAATGTTCGCGAAGGGCATGCGAGGGCGCCTGGTACGGCTGCCCGAGGCGGCCGGGGACGACTCGGGGACGACCGAGGGCAAGGAACCGCCGTTACGGCTGGCCGTGCTCGGCGACTCGGTGGCGGCGGGCGTGGGGGCCGCCAGCCACAGGGAGGCGATGGCCGGGCAGCTCGCGGAGGCGCTGACCGCGATGACGGGGCGGGCGGTGTCGTGGCGGGTCGCGGCGAAGGCGGGGGCGACGCTTGCGGTGGTGCGGCGGGGGATGCTGCCGGGGCTCACCGACCCGGGGGCCCGCTGGCGGCCGGACCTGGTCGTCGTCGTGGCGGGCACGAACGACGCGATGCGGCTGCGTCGGCCGCGGGCGTTCCGGCGTGACGCGGAGCGGCTGGTCAGGGACGTACGTCTGCGGCTCGGCGAGGACGTGCCGATGGTCTTCGCGGGCCTGCCGACCATCGCCCGGCTGAGCTCCCTGCCCCGCCGGGTCCGAGGTCCACTGGGCCTCTACATCGGGCTCCTGGACCGGCAGTTGAGGACGACGGCCACGAGGGGAGTCGCCGTCTTTCATCTGCCGTCCGGGGGTCCGCCCGAGTTTCCCGGTGACTGGCTGGCCGCGGACCGGTTCCACCCGTCACCGGCCGGCTACCGGGCCTGGGCCCGCGTCCTGGCATCCCGCCTGGCCACACTGACGGAGGCAACGCTCCCGACGGTTCTCGCCCCCGCCGCCCCTACCCGTCCCATCCAGTACCTGGGGGCTCCGCCCCCAGACCCCCAATCGGCCTGAACGGCCTCGTCCTCAAACGCCGGACGGGCTGAAAATCAGCCCCTCCGGCGTTTGAGGAGCGGGGTCTGGGGCGGAGCCCCAGGGATGGGAC
>NZ_VBZC01000155.1:562-1477 GCF_005786655.1 Streptomyces montanus | reverse complement strand
CCGCGGCCGCGAGCAGTCTGCGGTCCACGCCGCGCATCACGCCGTACAGCAGCAGCACGGTGTAGGGCAGCATCATGGAGGTGGTGCCGATGACCACGCCGATCTCGTTGTAGAGCAGCTGGAACGGCGCTCCGGGGACCCACAGGCCGGACAGGGTCTCATTCACCAGGCCCTTGTCGCCGAGCAGGATGATCCAGCCGTAGGTGCGCACCAGGGCGCTGATGAAGTGCGGCACGACCACGACCAGCATCGCAAGGCCCGCCCACAGGGGCTTGAGCCGGGTGATCGCGTTGGCCAGGACGAAGCCGAAGACGAGGCTGAGCAGCGCCGTCTCGGCGGAGATCCGCAGCGTGGTGAGCAGCACCGAAAGGTTGACGCCGGTCAGCGCGTCGGCGTACCAGTGCAGGGTGAACGATCCGTCGGCGTCCTTCAGGCTCAGCAGCAGGGTGCTGAAGATCGGGTAGACGAACAGCACCAGGAGATAGACGACGACCGGCAGCGCGTAGAGGATCCCGACCCGCGTCCGGCGTGACGCCAGGAGCTTGCGCGGACGGGCGGGAGCCGTGGCGGTGAGGGTGGCTGCCATGGCTCACCCTGCCTGTTCGGTCGGGAAGAGGTTGACGTCCTCGGGGTCGGCGGTGATCCCGACCCGCTCGCCGGCGACCGGGTCCCGGCCGGCCGGGACCTCCAGACGCAGCAGCGGCGCCTCCTTGCCGTCGATCCGCACCCCCGCGCGCACCAGGGTGCCCACGTACGTGGCGGTTTCCACCGTTCCGGTACAGAACCCGTCATCACTGGCACAGGCCCGCAGTCGGCCCGGCTGCACAGCCACCTTCACCTGAGTGCCGGAGGCCAGCTGGTGGCGGCGCGCCTTCAGCAGGCCGCCGCACTGGTCGAGGCGGACCAGGGTGTGCG
>NZ_VBZC01000155.1:0-552 GCF_005786655.1 Streptomyces montanus | reverse complement strand
GTCCGCGACGAAGGGGGTCTTCGGCCGCTCGAACAGCTCCCGCGGGGTGTCGAACTGCTCGATCAGGCCGTTGCGCATCACCGCGATACGGTCCGAGAGGACCAGCGCTTCTTCCTGATCGTGCGTCACGTAGATGACGGTCAGGCCGAGTTCCTGCTGGATGGTCTTGATCTCGACCTGCAGCTGGTCACGGAGCTTTTTGTCCAGGGCACCGAGCGGCTCGTCCATGAGGATGACCGGCGGGCGGTAGACCAGTGCCCGGCACAGGGCGACACGCTGCTGCTGACCGCCCGACAGTTCGCGCGGCTTGCGGCCGCCGAACCCGGACAGGCCCGCGATCTCCAGCGTCTCCCCGACCCGCCTGCGGATCTCGTCCTTCGGCACTCCGCGCAGGGTGAGCGGGAAGGCGACGTTCTCGCTGACCGTCATGTGTGGGAAGAGCAGGTACTGCTGGAAGACGAAGCCCAGGCCCCGCTTCTGCGGCGCGAGCCGGGTCACATCGCGGTCCCCGACGGTGATGGTGCCGGAGTCCGGTTCGCAGAACCCGGCGAT
>NZ_VBZC01000154.1:0-1516 GCF_005786655.1 Streptomyces montanus | reverse complement strand
CCGCGGCCGCGAGCAGTCTGCGGTCCACGCCGCGCATCACGCCGTACAGCAGCAGCACGGTGTAGGGCAGCATCATGGAGGTGGTGCCGATGACCACGCCGATCTCGTTGTAGAGCAGCCGGTAGGGCGCCCCCGGCAGCTTCATGCCGGCCAAACTCTCGTTGACCAGGCCCTTGTCGCCGAGCAGGATGATCCAGCCGTAGGTGCGCACCAGGGCGCTGATGAAGTGCGGGACGACGACGACCAGCATCGCAAGGCCCGCCCACAGGGGCTTGAGCCGGGAGATCGCGTTGGCCAGGAGGAATCCGAAGACGAGGCTGAGCAGCGCCGTCTCGGCGGAGATCCGCAGCGTGGTGAACAGGACGGAGAGGTTGACCCCGCTCAGCGCCTCGGCGTACCAGTGCAGGGTGAACGATCCGTCGGTGTTCTTCAGGCTGAGGAGCAGGGTGCTGAAGATCGGGTAGACGAACAGCATGAGCAGGTAGACGACGACCGGCAGGGCGTAGAGGATCCCGATGCGGGTCCTGCGCGAGGCCAGGAGCTTGCGCGGGCGGGCGGGGGCGGTGGCGGTGAGGGCAACCATGGCTCACCCGCCCTGTTCGCTGGTGAAGAGGTTGACGTCGTCGGGGTCGGTGGTGATTCCAACCCGCTCGCCTGCGACGGGGCCGCGGCCGGCGGGTACTTCCAGGCGCAGCAGCGGCGCCTCGCCGCCGTCGACCCGCACTCCGGCGCGGACCAGGGTGCCCACATAGGTGGCGTTCTCGACCGTGCCGGTACAGAACCCGTCATCACTGGCACAGGCCCGCAGTCGGCCCGGCTGCACAGCCACCTTCACCTGAGTGCCGGAGGCCAGCTGGTGGCGGCGCGCCTTCAGCAGGCCGCCGCACTGGTCGAGGCGGACCAGGGTGTGCTCGTCGGTGTGCTGTTCGATACGGCCGGGCAGGAAGTTGGCCGCGCCGAGGAAGTCCGCGACGAAGGGGGTCTTCGGCCGCTCGAACAGCTCCCGCGGGGTGTCGAACTGCTCGATCAGGCCGTTGCGCATCACCGCGATACGGTCCGAGAGGACCAGCGCTTCTTCCTGATCGTGCGTCACGTAGATGACGGTCAGGCCGAGTTCCTGCTGGATGGTCTTGATCTCGACCTGCAGCTGGTCACGGAGCTTTTTGTCCAGGGCGCCCAGCGGCTCGTCCATGAGGATGACCGGCGGGCGGTAGACCAGTGCCCGGCACAGGGCGACACGCTGCTGCTGACCGCCGGACAGTTCGCGCGGCTTGCGGCCGCCGAACCCGGACAGGCCCGCGATCTCCAGCGTCTCCCCGACCCGCCTGCGGATCTCGTCCTTCGGCACTCCGCGCAGGGTGAGCGGGAAGGCGACGTTCTCGCTGACCGTCATGTGCGGGAAGAGCAGGTACTGCTGGAAGACGAAGCCCAGGCCCCGCTTCTGCGGCGCGAGCCGGGTCACATCGCGGTCCCCGACGGTGATGGTGCCGGAGTCCGGTTCGCAGAACCCGGCGAT
>NZ_VBZC01000153.1:0-1640 GCF_005786655.1 Streptomyces montanus | reverse complement strand
CCGTGGGCAGGCCGCGCCGGTCCCAGTAGGCGCGGGCCGCGTCCAGGAGGCGCCGACCGCCGCCGGTCGGTTCGGTGTGCGCGCCGGCCGCGGCCGCGGCCAGTCCCGGCAGCACGGGCAGGCCGTGGCCGGGAAGCGGTGGGCCGTAGCGAACAGGACCGTGGCCTTCCGGATCCGTCCGCCGCATGTCCGCCTCCACGCAGTGATCCGTGGTCCGCCTGGTCCCCACGGTGCCGGTTGTGCCCCTGTGCTCCGAGTACCCAGCGTCCTGCGTCGCCAACTCAGCCGTTCCAGGACGACCCCCTGCGGAGCAGCCGCTGGACCGCGGCGCCCAGCGCGCCCGCGATCAGGAGGCCGCCGGCGGCGAGGGCGGCGGGAGAGTCGGTGAAAGCGCCGCCCTCGCCCGCCTGCACACCGTTCTCGACCGCCGGTTCGTGGGAGCTGTCAGGGGACGACTCCTCGCACGAGGCGCCCCACTTCTTCTCCTGGCCGCCGGCCGCCGACGGGCAGGCGCCGTCCCCGCCCCACTCGGAGGCCGGGCCGGTCGCGTCGCCCGTTCCTCCCCAGGAGGTCTCGCCGCCCTCCTCGGGTACGTCGCCCTCGTACGCACCGTCGCCCTTGTCGGGCACGCCACTCTCGGAGGTCTCGCCACTCTCGGAGGTCTCGTCGGCCTTGTCGGGCACGCCTCCTTTGTCGGGGACACCGCCCTCGTCGGGCACACCGGCACCTTCGGAGGTCCCGCCGCCCTCGTGCGTCCCGCCGCCCTCGTCGGGCGCGGCGCCCTTGGAGGTCCCGGCGTCCTTGTCAGGCGTGGCCCCCCACGTCCCGCCGTCCTTGTCGGGTGCGGCGCTCACGTCCGCCCAGCGGTCCTTGTCGGGTACGACGCTCTCGGAGGTCGGTCCGGCGAGCGGGTCGCCGGAGGCCACAGGGAGTGGGCTGACCTCCGCGGATGCGGCCGGCGCGGCGGCGCCCAGGGCGACGGTGGCGAGGGCGGTGGCGCACAGGGCACGGACGGTGCGGCGCATGGGCTGGGCTCCTTCGGCCGGTGGCTCGGGTGGCCTCCCGCGCCCGTGAGGCAGCGGAGGGCGGGCACGACCGCCGTGCCCCGCAGCCCATCACAGCCCGCGCGCCGCCGGGGCGCGCGCGGCCGGACACCATTCGTGCCACGCGGACGCCCGAGCGGGTGACACCGCACCGGGCCGCAGCGCCGTGGCAGCGCGCCGTGACGCCACACCATGCCGCCGCACCGTGACGCCCCCCTCGGGCCGGTCCGTCTCCCCCCCCACGGACCGGCCCGTTTTCTTTTGCGCTCCGCGCGTCCCACACCCGCCCACACGCGCCCACTGTGCGCAGCCACCACGCGCCCACACGCGCCCGCCGCGCGCAGCCACCGCACGCGCCCGGATGAACCGCCGCCCGCGAGCCGAACCGGCGACTGAGCCGCGCGAGCCCATCGCACACGAGGGGAAAGGCCTTGCCGCACCATGCCACCGCGCCATAGCGGCGCACCATGCCGCCGCACCGTGGCGGTACACCGCCGCCGCACCGTGGCAGCGCGCCGTGGCGCCGCGCCGTGACGCCGCACCATGCCGGCGCGCCGTGGCAGCGCACCATGCCGGCGCGCCGTGACAGCGCACCAT
>NZ_VBZC01000152.1:0-1648 GCF_005786655.1 Streptomyces montanus | reverse complement strand
GGCCGCCGGTCGGCCCGTGCCCGCGGCGTCCGTCGGGCCCGTGCCCGCGGCGGCCGGTCGTCGGGCGTGCCAGGCCGACAGGCGCTCCCTTCGGCTGGCCGACAGCGGGTTCCGTCAGGAGACTGGACCCGTGCGCACTGTCAAAGCGACGGCCGCGGCCGTCACCGTCGCCATGGCCGCCGGGGCCGCCACCGTCGCGGTCGGCCGCTTCGCCAGCGACGCGGCCCTGAAGGCGCCGCCGGGCAAACCGCTGCCCACCGAGCCCCGGCTCACTGTGCACGCCACGGCCGCGGGCCGGATCACGCTCACCCGAGCCCTGGCCTCGCAACGCCCGGGCGTGTACGGCCTGAGCGGCGAGACGGGCCACGCGGTGGTCGGTGCGGTCCTGGACACCGCCCCGCACCCCGCCGACACGGTCGTACGCCGTCTGGAACGCGTCACGCGCGGCTCGTTGGAACCCGGCGACAGGGTGTGGTTCACCCCGAGCGTGCACATCGGCGACCCGGGCAGCGCGCTCGGCCTCGACCACAGGGACATGAACATCCCCGGTGAACTCGGCACCCTGCCCGCCTGGTTCGTGCCCGCCACCCGCGAGACCTGGGTGATCACCGTGCACGGCCTGGGCACCACGCGCGAACACTCCATGAACATCATGGAGTTCCTGCACCGCCACCATTTTCCCGTGCTCGCCCTCGCCTACCGCGGCGACGCCGGCGCACCCCGCTCCCCGGACGGCCTCGGTCATCTCGGTGAGACCGAGTGGCGCGACCTCGACGCGGCCATCCGCCACGCCGTGCGCTACGGCGCCGAACGGGTCGTCCTGCACGGCTGGTCCACCGGCGCCACCATGGCCCTGCGCGCAGCAGCCCACTCCGGGGTGCGCGACCGCATCTCCGGGATCGTCCTGGACTCACCCGTCCTCAGCTGGCAGAGCACGCTGCGCGCCCTCGCCGCCGCACGGCGCACTCCGGGCCCGCTACTGCCGCTGGCCGTCCGTGCGGCTCAGGGCCGTACAGGCCTGCGCGGCGACCAGGCCCAGGGCGTGTCCGACCCCTACCGGCTCGATGTGCCGGTCCTCGTGCTGCACGGCCCGGACGACGCGGTCGCCCCCTGGTCGTACTCGCGAAGCCTCGCCGACAGCCGCACCGACCTGGTCACCCTGCACACGGTCCGGCACGCCCCGCACGGCGCCATGTGGAACGCCGACCCGGCCGGCTACGAAGAGGCCCTCCGCCGATTCCTCACCCCGCTGATGTAGCCGCCGCACCACCGGCTGATGCGGCGGCAGCTGATACGCCTCCTCTCGCCCTGCCTCCCCTCGCCCCGCTCCACTGCTTCCGGTTAACGCCGAACCACCCGCCCTTCCACCCGCGCCGACGCTCGCCAGACCTGTTGCATTGGCCACCCCTGTGGCCCCGCGTGACATTCCGTTTGGGTTTTCGGACCGTCAACCGGAAGACTGCACCCGTGACGTCCCGTATCCCGCGCGACTCCAGGCTCCGACTCGTCCGCCCGCGAACCCTGGCCGCCGCCCCCCGAGCCATGACCCAGCGGCCCGTGCGCCGCCCCGCACCCCGCCCGCCCGAGGGCACCCCGGCGCCCGCGGAGCTGGCTCGCATGGCGCGCGCCGAACTCGCCGGCGCGGCTC
>NZ_VBZC01000151.1:0-1803 GCF_005786655.1 Streptomyces montanus | reverse complement strand
GGTTCTAGTGGGTGCGGTCTTTGTTGAAGTGCTTCATGGCCCAGGTGTAGCCGAGGAGGCTGATGGCGGTGCACCAGGCGGCGGCGATGTAGCCGCTGTTGCCGATGTCGGTGTTCATGAGGAGGCCGCGGAGGGTTTCGATCATGGGGGTGAAGGGCTGGTATTCGGCGAAGTAGCGCAGGCCGGTGGGCATGGTGTCGGTGGGGACGATGCCGGAGCCGACGAAGGGCAACAGGATGAGGGGGAAGGGGGCGTTGGAGGCGGCGTCGAGGGTTTTGGCGGCGAGGCCGAAGGCGACGCCGAGCCAGGTGAGGGCGAAGGCTGCGGCGGTGAGCAGGGCGAGGACGCCGAGCCATCCGGTGGCACTGGCTTGGGGGTTGAAGCCCATGAGGAGGGCGACGGCGAAGACCACGGCCATGGAGGCGAGGGTTTGCAGGACGGAGGAGATGACGCGGGCGATGAGGATGGAGGGGCGGAAGATCGCCATGGTTTTGAAGCGGGCGATGATGCCTTCGGTCATGTCGACGGAGGTGGAGACGGCGGTGCCGAGGGATCCGGTGGCGGCGGTCATGATGATCAGGCCGGGCAGGACGTAGTTGATGTAGTCGGTGCCGGCGCCGGGGACGGGGGTGACGCCTTCGCCCAGGACGTTGCCGAAGACGTAGACGAAGAGCAGGAGGAACAGGACGGGGATGCCGATGATGGAGATGACGGTGGTGGGGTAGCGGAGCTGGTTTTTGAGGTTGCGGCGCAGCAGGGTGACGGAGTCGGCTACCGCGTAGGTGACGGTGCTCATACCAGGACCTTCTTCTCCGAATCGGCGGCGGATGCGGGCGTGTTGGGGGCGGTGGTGCCGTCAGCGGTGCTGTCGGCGGTGGTGGTGGTGGGGGTTTGGCCGGTGAGGGCGAGGAAGACGTCGTCGAGGTCGGGGGTTTTCAGGGCGAGTTCGTGGACGGTGGTGACGTCCAGGCGGGAGAGGATGTGCTGGACGCCGGCGGCGGAGCCGTCGGAGGGCACGTGCAGGGTGAGGGTGTCCTCATCGCGTGTGGCGCCGGTGCCGGTCAGCTGGGTGGCGGCGGTGTTCAGCGCGGTGGGGGTGGTGAACTGCAGGTCGATGCTGCCGCCGGGGATCTGCCGCTTGAGTTGTTCGGGGGTGCCCTGGGCGACGAGGCGTCCGCCGTTGAGGACGGCGATGGTGTCGGCGAGCTGGTCGGCCTCTTCGAGGTACTGGGTGGTGAGGAAGATGGTGACGCCGTCGGCGACGAGGTCGCGGATCAGGTCCCACATCGCGCGGCGGACGCGGGGGTCGAGGCCGGTGGTGGGTTCGTCGAGGAAGATGATGCGGGGTGCGCCGACCAGCGTCATCGCCAGATCCAGGCGGCGTTTCATGCCGCCGGAGTAGGTGATGACGGGCTTCTTCGCGGCCTCGACGAGGTCGAACTGCTCGATCAGCCGGGCGCAGCGCTGCTTGGTGACCTTGCGGTCCAGGTGCCACAGCCGGCCCATCAGCTGCAGGTTCTCCTCCGCGTTCAAGAACGGGTCGACGGCGGAGAACTGGCCGGTGACACCGATACTGGAGCGCACCCCGTCCGGATCGGCGGCCAGGTCGTGGCCGGCGACGGTGACCTGGCCGGCGTCCGCCGCGGTCAGCGTGGACAGGATCTTCACCGTGGTGGTCTTGCCCGCCCCGTTCGGACCCAGCAGCGAGAACACCGAGCCCTGCGGGATCTGAAGATCCACCCCGTCCAGCACCCGCTGCTCCCCATACGCCTTCACCAGCCCCACAGCACTGATCGCCGCAGC
>NZ_VBZC01000150.1:0-1822 GCF_005786655.1 Streptomyces montanus | reverse complement strand
GGCGCGGGGGCCGTCTGCCGGGCGACGCCGGGGTCGGGCAGGGCGGCCGGTCCGTCGGCCGCGCTCGCGGGCTGCGCCGCGAGGGCGCCGGCGCAGCTCAGCGCCAGCGCGAGTACGGTCGCCGTGACCGGACGTCTCGTCATGGGACGTCTTCGGCGGCCGCGCAGGGCAGATATCACTCAGGGCTCCTGAGAGTGGTGGTGTGGCGTGAACCCACCAAGATTGCGGCACGCCGCCGCATGTGCACACCAACCGCACATAAGACCGACAAGAGTTCGTCCGCCGCTTCCGTCACATCACCGTGCCGCAACCATCCGTTTCACAGGAACACCGGGCGCGCGGCTCAGCGGCCCCATCGGGGCGCTTTATATGGGGCATACACGGTTCTGTCGGGCTTCTCAGGGAGGACTCAGGAAGCTCTCATGCTTGCGCGACAAGCTCGGGGTCATGACCGAGAGCTTCCGCCGCGACGGCGAGTACCCCCAGGGCGACCAGCAGCAGTCCGCGTACTCCCAGCAGGAGCACGCCCCTTTCGCGCACACCTCCGCGAACTCCCCCGTGAACCCCGAGTGGCCGCCCCCGCCGGCCTACGAGCCGACGCCGCAGGCAGACCCCTCGGCCCTCCTCACGGAGCCCGTCTCGAGGGCTCCCCGTCGCAGGCGCGCCAAGGGGCCGATGGCACTGATGGCCGCCGTCGCGATAGCCGCCGCGGCCGTGGGCGGCGGCACCGCGTACGCCTTTCAGGAGCTGACCGGCAAGGACACCACGTCGAGCAGCAGCACCAGCACGAGCGTCGTGCCCACCAGCCAGAAGGGCACCGTCGCCGGGGTCGCGGCAGCGGTCAGCCCGAGCATCGTCGAGATCAGCGCGAGCACGTCCGCCGGCGAGTCCACCGGGTCGGGCGTGATCATCACCAGTGACGGCGAGATCATCACCAACAACCACGTCGTCTCCGGCGCCACCTCGGTCAAGGTGACGACGAGCACCGGCAAGTCGTACACCGCGAAGGTCGTCGGCACCGACAGCAAGAAGGACCTCGCACTGATCAAGCTGGAGAACGCCTCCGGCATGAAGGCGGCGACGCTCGGCGACTCCGACGGCGTCAAGGTGGGCGACGACGTCGTGGCCATCGGCTCCCCCGAAGGCCTGTCCGGCACCGTCACCAGCGGTATCGTCTCCGCGCTCGACCGTGACGTCACCGTCGCCACCGACGACGGCCAACAGCAGCAGCAGTCCCCCGACGACGGCTGGCCGTTCGGTTTCGGCGGCCAGGAGTTCAACGGCGACACCGGTTCGTCGACGACTACGTACAAGGCGATCCAGACGGACGCCTCCCTCAACCCCGGCAACTCCGGCGGTGCGCTGATCGACATGAACGGCAACATCATCGGCATCAACTCCGCGATGTACTCGCCCGCTTCCGCTGCCGGCTCCGGCTCGAACGCGGGCAGCGCCGGCCTCGGCTTCGCCATCCCGATCAACACCGTCAAGTCCGACCTGAGCACGCTGCGCGCCGGCGGCGCGGACAACTGAGCCGCCCCTCGGGGCCCACGAACCGGGAGTTCGACATGATCAAGAACGTAGCGTTCCAGCGTGTGTCGCAGGCGTCGCGGGTTTCGCGGGTGTTGCAGGTCTCGCAGGTGTCGCACAGCGTCGCCGACGGCGACGGCCCGGCCGGGTTCACCCTGGCCCTCGAAGTGGCCCGCGAGCTGCACCCGCCGCTGACGCGGGCGCCCGAGCTGGCCGCGGCGACCACCGCCCCCGCCCGCCCGGCTCGCCCCGCCCGCCGGGTGCAGGCCCGCCGCCGTACCGTACGGGGTTG
>NZ_VBZC01000015.1:139564-181715 GCF_005786655.1 Streptomyces montanus | reverse complement strand
TCGCCAACGCCGTGTACTGGTGCGAGGAGTTCCACATCGACGGGCTGCGGGTCGACGCCGTGGCCTCGATGCTCTACCTCGACTACTCGCGCGAACACGGCCAGTGGACGCCCAACGAGCACGGCGGACGCGAGAACCTCGACGCGGTCGCCTTCCTGCAGGAGATGAACGCGACGGTGTACCGGCGGAATCCCGGCGTCGTCACGATCGCCGAAGAGTCGACCGCCTGGGACGGCGTCACCCGGCCGACCTCCGACGGGGGACTCGGCTTCGGACTCAAGTGGAACATGGGCTGGATGCACGACTCCCTGGTCTACGCGTCCAAGGACCCCGTGCACCGCAAGTACCACCACAACGAGATGACGTTCTCGATGGTGTACGCGTACAGCGAGAACTACGTCCTCCCGATCTCGCACGACGAAGTCGTCCACGGCAAGCAGGCATTGGTTTCGAAGATGCCGGGCGACTGGTGGCAGCGGCGGGCCAACCACCGCGCGTACCTGGGCTTCATGTGGGCCCACCCCGGCAAGCAACTCCTCTTCATGGGCCAGGAGTTCGCGCAGGGTGGGGAATGGTCGCAGGAGCACGGACCCGACTGGTGGCTGCTCGATCCGTCGTACGGGGCGGAGCCGGACCATCGTGGGGTGCGGGACCTCGTCCGCGATCTCAACGGCCTGTACGCGGCCACGCCCGCCCTCTGGGAGCGGGACACGGTCCCGGCGGGGTTCTCCTGGGTCGTGGGGGACGCGGCGGACGACAACGTCTTCGCGTTTCTGCGCTTCGACGCGGGCGGCGCTCCGCTGCTGGCCGTCTCCAACTTCTCGCCGGTGGTTCGGTATGAGTACCCGCTCGGCGTGCCGGAGGGCATCCCGGCCTGGAGTGAGGTGCTGAACACCGATGCCGCGCGGTACGGCGGCAGCGGCGTCACCAACCCCGACCCCCTCAAGCCGGACGCCCAGACCTGGCACGGTCGCCCGGCCGGTATCCGCCTGACGTTGCCACCCCTGGCAACGGTGTGGCTCCGCCCGGCCTAGTACCTGGGGGCTCCGCCCCCAGACCCCCGTATCGGCCTGAACGGCCTCGTCCTCAAACGCCGGACGGGCTGAAGATCAGCCCCTCTGGGGGCACCTCCCAGCGGTAGCTGGGGGAGTTTGAGGAGCGGGGTCTGGGGCGGAGCCCCAGGGGATGGGAATGGGTAGGGGCGGCGGGGGCGAAACAACCGGAACCCCCCGCCGCTCACCCGCCCGTGCCCTCGTAACGGCGCAGGTCCGGCGTCGCAGCGGCCAGCGCAAGCGTGGCGACGATCACCAGCAGCCCACCACCCACAACGGCCGTACGCGCCCCGAACGCCGAGCCGGCCGTACCGTGCAGCACGTCGGCCAGGCGCGGACCACCCGCGACCACGACCGTGAAAACGCCCTGCATCCGCCCGCGCATCTCGTCCGTGACGGCGGACAGCAGGATCGCTCCACGGAAGACCATGGACACCATGTCGGCGACACCGGCGGCAGCCAGGAACGCCACCGCCACCCACAGGTTCGCGCTCAGCCCGAAGCAGGTGATGGCCACTCCCCAGGCGACCACAGCGGCGATGACCATGAGGCCGTGCCGCCGCGCACGGGAGAACGTGCCCGACATCAGCCCGCCGGCCACCGCGCCGATGGGGATCGCCGCGAACAGCAGCCCGAGCGCGAGCCCTTCCCCGTAGGGCGCGTACGTCTGTGCGGCGAGTTGTGGGAACAGGGCCCGGGGCATTCCGAGGACCATGGCGACGATGTCGGCGAGGAAGGACAGCAGCAGCACCTTGTGCAACGCGATGTAGCGGAAGCCCGCCACGATCTCTCGCCGGCCGGCCCGGCCGGCTGCCGCGGCGGTGGCCAAGGGCGGCAGCGCGGGGAGGCGGTAGACCGCCCACACGGTGACGCAGAGGGCGAGAGCGTCGATGAGATAGAGCTCGGCCAGTCCGATGACAGGAATGAGAGCTCCGGCGAGCAGGGGCCCGGCGACCAGACCCGTCTGCATGACGGTCGAGCCGAGCGCGTTCGCGGCAGGCAGTTCGTCCGAGGGCACGAGCCGGGCGATGGAGGCGTTGCGGGCCGGGGAGTTGAGGCCGAAGAACGCCTGCTGGAGGGCGAGCAGCACCATCAGGACGAGTACCGAGTCGAGCCCGCCGACGGCCTGGATCCAGAACAGGAGCGAGGTGGCGGCGATGCCGGTATTGGTGACGAGGAGCAGCTTGCGCCGGTCCATGGTGTCGGCGATCGCGCCGCCCCACAGGGCGAAGACGACGAGCGGGAGGAATCCCGCGAGGCTCGCATAGCCCACCCAGGCTGAGGAACCGGTGATGTCGTAGATCTGTTTGGGCACGGCGACGGCGGTGAGCTGGCTGCCGACGGCCGTGACGACGGTCGAGGACCACAGGCGACGGTAGGCCGGGCGCCGCAGCGGGCGGGTGTCCATCGTCCACCGGCGCCAGCCGTGCCTGGGCGAGCCCACCGAAGCCGAAGCCGAGTCCGAGGCCTCGTTCCGCTGGGCGGCCGCGTCACCGGTTCTGTCGCCGGCGCTGTCGCTGTCACCGGCGCTGTCGTCGGTGCTGCTCTTGCTCGTGTCCACGCTCGTCCTGGCTGCTTGGTACATCTTTCCGTGTCGGGGTTCACTATCGCCGATCGGAGAGCGGCCGCCGTCCGGCGGGGTGCGCTCAGCGTGCGGTCGGCCCGCCGTGGGAGGTGTCCAGCAGCGCCCGAGCTTCCTCTCGGGCGTGGTCGAGCGGTCCCGGGAAGATGCCCAGGCCGTGTGCGACGAGGGCGCCTTCGTGGAGCAGCATCAGGGTGCGGCCGAGCGAGTCCGCCTCGGCCGGGGCGAGAGGTCGTAGGAGATCGGTGAACAGGGCGAGCATCCACTGCTTCTGCCCGGTGATGATCGCGTACGCGGGATGAGCCGGATCGTCGATCTCCGCATGGGCGTTGACCATGCTGCAGCCTCGGGAGCCGTGCTCCGCCATCCAGTCGCGTGAGGCGTAGAAGACGGCCAGAAGCCGGTCCTGCGGGGTGGGGGCGTCCTCGATGCGGGGTGCGAGGAAGGCTCTCCAGCGCTCGTCCCGGTCGGCGAGGTACTCGACGACGATCTGCTCCTTGGAGCCGAACCGGTCGTACAGCGTCTTCTTCGTGACGCCGGCCTCGGCCGCGATGAGGTCGACCCCGACCGCGTGGATGCCGCGCTGGTAGAACAGCCGCCCGGCCGCTGCCAGTACACGGCGGGCTCCGGGGGTCAGGGGTACACGGCGGGGAGCGTTCGCGGTCGTCATGGCTCCAGCATAGACCGATCTGTATACTCGGCAACGAACTCAGGTATACAGATCGGTCTACTCGACCGGGATCGGCCGACCTCGGCTCCCCGCCCCGGAGGTGCTCGACACCGTGAACGTCCTGCTTTCCCTCGCGTTCGTCCTGGCCTGGAGTTCCGGCTTCATCGGAGCCAAGCTCGGAGCCGGGACCGCCCCGGCCGTCACGCTTCTCATGTGGCGCTTCCTGCCGCTGGCGCTCGTTCTCGGCATCGCGACCCTGGCCGTGGCACGCGCGTCGTGGCGCACGCTGACTCCGCGGGACGTCGTGCGGCAGGTCGCCGTAGGAGCGCTGTCGCAGAGCGGCTATCTCTTCACGGTCTATTACGCGATCGAGTTGGGGGTCTCCAGTGGTACGACGGCCCTGATCGACGGGACGCAGCCGTTGGTGGCCGGAGCGCTGGCGGGGCCCCTGCTGGGACTGCCGGTGTCACGTACGCAGTGGGTCGGGCTGGGGCTGGGCGTGACCGGCGTCGGCATCGTCACCGCGGCGGACGCCGGGGCCGGGACGGGCACCGAGTGGTGGGCATATCTCGTGCCCTTCGTCGGCATGCTCTGTCTGGTGGCAGCGACGTTCCTGGACCGCCGGTCGTCCGGTGGAGACGTTTCCCCGATGGTGTCGATGACCATCCACGTCGGCACAAGTGCCGTCGCCTTCACCGCACTTGCCGCGGGAACCGGAGCGGCGACGCCTCCTGCGAGCGCCTCTTTCTGGACCGCCGTGGCCTGGCTCGTGATCCTTTCCACCTTCGGCGGGTACGGACTGTACTGGCTGATCCTGAGGCGATCCGGCGTGACGAAGGTGAACGCCCTCATGTTCCTGATGGCTCCGGTGACGGCCGTATGGGGCGCCCTGATGTTCGGAGAGCCGTTCGGGGTGCAGACGGCGGCGGGGCTGACGCTCGGCCTGCTGGCGGTGGCCGTCGTCCATCACGGTGACCGCCAGGGCCGAGGAAGGCCGACGGCGCGACACCCCGTCTCGTGCGAGACCGACCGTTCGACGTCCCCCTGGTCACATCGCCCCTCTTGAGGAAACTGCTGGAAATTTCCGAAAGGAACGGCGTCTTCACAGAAGCGACACGAGCCTTGTCAAGCTCGATACAATTCCTCTTTCCATTTCCTCACAATTGGCCGCCACAAGGAGCCACGCGCATTTGCCGCGGCAAAGAACGCGCCACCGGAAGCGATGCCGCAGACCCGATCAACCGGTCGAGCCCGGCCCGGCTTCCTTCCGCAGGAAGCTGGTCACCTGGGCGGCGAGGATGTCCAGCGGAGTATCGGAGCGTGCGCCGACCCCTATGGCCGACTCATGCAGGTCGATGCCACCCGACCAGAGATACCGGTCGGTCCAGTCCTCGTCGACCTTCAGCTGGACCTGGATGTCCACCTGGGACAGGCTCGCGTCGTCGGCCGCGGCGTACAGAACAGCAGTGACCCGGCGCAGCGGGTAGACGTCGAAACCCTCGATGAACTGCGAGTTCCTCCAGTCGAGGAACGCCGCCTCGCCGTCGGCGCCGACCCGGACGTCGAGCTGGCCGTCTTCGAGATGGATGCCGAAGTGCGCCGTCGTACGGTTCTCGACGGTCACCCGGAACCTGAAGTACGTCAGGCCTTCGGCGGCGTCGTCACGCCCCCGTGGCGGCTCCGCCTTCTCCAGGCCGTGGACGCGGACACGCAGGCCGGCATGCTCGTCGTCGCACTCCTGCCAGTCCCCCACCACGTTCGGCTCGTACACAGTCCACCTCTCGGCCTCAGAGAGCTGCTTCCTATCTGTGCGCGTGGCAACGTGTCAAATGAGCAGAATGGGCGTTGGCCAGGGTTTTTGCCCCTCTTGATCGGCGATCAAGCCATGCCCAGCCAGAATCGCCCCCGCCGACGCCACAGACGCCAGGCACGCGTGCTGCACATCACGTTGCCGACCTTGCACATCACGTTGCCGACCTCCGGTCGCGGACGCGTCACCAGGGCCGAGGAGCGGAGGGCGGATGCTGTGGACTGCATTTGAGCCGACTACGAGCCCTGCCATTCGGCGCTGTTGATTGTTTAATCGATGGAATGCCACAATCCGACAGGCCGCGCTGACCACCCCCACCAGCGGGGCCACCAGAGTTGGCCGGGATGAGGATTTCGGTGGCATTTCGGGCGAATTATCGAGCTATACGATCCGAAAACTTGAACCCAGGTCAGCAATGCCCACCTGTACTGCATTTCTAGTGCGCACTGATCGCGCCCGGGGCGCGAACAGAAAGCGTCAGACAAGGCACGGTATGCCAACACACTCCAGGCCGCACTCCAGCCCCCATTCAGGACAAATGCCACCCTCCCCTCCAGACGGGAGCAGAGTCGGCGACTCTCCCGACTTCCGTGCGATACGTGTCGCCCACCGCTCCTTCGGGATCGTGGCGATGGTGATCTCGGTCGGCGGCTTCCTGCTGTTCGTGCTGCTGTCGAGTTTCGTTCCCGGGATGCTGAACCAGCCCCTGTTCGGACACGTCACGCTGGGACTGGCCTGCGGCGTGGGCGCGTTCGTCGTCATGGGCCTGACCGCATGGCGGTACACGCTGCACATGGAGCGGCGAATCGACCCGGCGACCGACCGTCTCCGTGCGGAGATCGAGCACGACGAGGCCCAGCAGACGCGTCCTCAGCCGACGCGTACTCAGCAGACGCGCGGTCCTCAGCAGAGGCGGTTCGGCGCGTGGTGACCCTCTCCGAAGGCGTCGTCGACGGCGCCAGCCTGAAGCTGACCTTCGTCCTGTTCGTGTCGGTCGTGGTGGTCAGCATGTTCACGGCCCTCATCACGGCCCCGCAGGGCGACGAGATCAGCGAGTTCTACCTGGGCAACCGGGACATGTCGCCCCTGCGCAACGGACTGGCGATGTGCGGTGACTATCTGTCCGCCGCCACCCTCCTGGGCAGCACCGGCCTGGTCGCGCTCACCGGATACGACGGCCTGCTCTATCTCTGCGGCACCGCCGTCGCCTGGATGCTGGTGCTGTTGCTGATCGCCGAACCCCTGCGCAACGCGGGCAAGTTCACCCTCGGCGACACGCTGGCCCTGCGGCTGCCCAGCAGTCAGCGGCCCGTACGGATTGCCCTGGCCGCCTGCACGCTCATCATCTGTGTTCTCTACCTGGTCGCCCAACTCGTCGGCAGCGTGGCCCTGCTGACGCAGTTCATCGGCGAGCCCAGCAGCACCACCCGCACCCTGTGCGTCGTGGTCATCGGCACCCTGGTCGTGCTGTATGTGGCGCTCGGCGGAATGCCCGGCGCGACCTTCATCCAGATCGTCAAGGCCGTCATGCTGATCGCCGGTGTCACGGTGACCGCGATCATGGTTCTGCACCGTTTCAGCTGGAACATCGACGACCTCCTCGGCGCCGCCACCTCCGGGAGCGGGATGGGTCAGCGCTTCCTGGAGCCGGGGCTGCGTTACGGCGGCAGTACGACCAGCAAGCTGGACTTCTTCAGCCTGCAGATCGCCATCGTGCTGGGCCTGGCCGCGCTCCCGCACGCGATGATGCGCCTGCTCGCACCCCGCGTCACCCGGGTGCTGCGCCGCTCGGTGCTGTGGGCCACGGGCCTGGTCGGCTTCGTGTGCCTGGCGGCCGGTGTGCTGGGCCTGGGGGCGACGGCGATCGTCGGCCGCAAGGCCATCGAGGGCATCGACTCCAAGGGGGACGCCGCGGTACTGCTGCTCGCCCAGTCCATCGGCGGCGCCGTACTCACCGCGCTCATCTCCTGCCTGGCGTTCGTGACCCTGCTGGCCGTCGCCGCCGGACTCACCCTCGCCGCGGCCTCCTCGCTCGCCCATGATCTGTACGGGCAGGTGATCCGCAAGGGCAAGGCAGGGCAGACGGAGGAGATGACCGCGGCCCGGCTGGCCGCCGTCGTCATCGGAGTCCTCGGCATGCTGCTCGCGCTCGTGTCCTGGGGTGCGAACACCGCCACCCTGGCGTTCCTGGCCTTCGCCATCGCCGCGTCCGCGATCCTGCCGACCATGATCTACAGCCTGTTCTGGCGTCGCTTCAACGCGGGCGGAGCCCTGTTGAGCCTGTACGGCGGTCTGGCCACGTCCGTGCTGCTGGTCGTCTGCTCGCCCGTCGTCTCCTCGAGGCCCACGTCGTTCTACCCGTCGGTGGACTTCGCCTTCTTCCCCCTCCAGAATCCGGGCATCGTCTCCGTGCCGGCCGGATTCCTGCTGGGGTGGCTCGGCACCGTGCTGAGCAACCGCACGGAGGATCCCGGGGTGTACGAGAAGTTCCAGATCCGCTCGATGCTCGGCGTCCAGCGGCAGCAGCAGCACGAGCAGCAGCAGCCGGCGGGCGCGCCGCACTGACGCCCCGCACGTCCGGCGCCGTCGGTGCGGCGCCGGACCGACGGCGCCCGACCGACGACGCCGCACCGACCGCTCAGCTCTCCGCCACGACCAGTACGAGCGGTATCGCGTCGCACGGCATCAGCCGCATACCGTGCGAGTGCCCGGGCCGTGCTCCGTCGAGCACGGCCCGGAAGTCGGGGCCCCTGGTGAGGGAGCCGGCCAGGTGGGCGGGATCGGCGGAGGCGGCCACCCGCCCGCGCGCGTTGACCAGGTGGGCCGGTGCGGGCAGACCTTGCAGCAGAGGCAGGACGGCTGCCTCGAAGTGGCGCAGATACACGTCGGCGGCGGCCACGCCCGCGAAACGGCCCTGGACGGTCACCGGCACGGACAGGGTCAGGCTGTACTCGTCGGAGCACAGGTAGTCGACGTACGGGCCGGTGACCGTGCGACGTCCGGTGTCCCGCGGCAGGGCGAACCAGTCCCAGTGCGTGTAGTCGCCGTAGGCGGAACGGGCGGGGTCCAGGTCGAGCAGCAACGGCCGGACGTCCCCGTCCGGGCCGCTCTGCCACCACTCCAGCCACGCCGGTACGTCGCCGAGCAGCCCGGGAGCGGCGACGAACCCGATGCCGGAGACCAATTCGTCCTGGGCGAGCCGGAGATGGAGCCCGGGCCGCAGTGCCGCCAGATCGGCCGAGGCGGGCCTGCGGCCCTCCGCGGCCATCCGGGCCAGCAACGCGGCGGTGTCCGCCCGCGTTTCCGCGACGGCGTCGAACACCGCCTCCAGCGTGGAGCGGACCTGCGCCGCAGCGCCTGATGTAGCGTCAAGTGTCGCTGTGCGGCCGGGATTCCCCCTCAAGATCGTCGTCCGGCGAGCAGGGTGGGCTGCCGAGGCGGGCGACGCGGTACGGAGCGCACACCGAGCCCCGCGAGTGAGTTGTGCATGACAGCGACGGTAATACGCGACGCCGTCTCGACGCATCTTTCACGCTCCCCAATCGGCCCCAACTGCCCATATCCATATGGCAGTTGCCGGAGATCGCCGCTCTCCATAGGCTGTGGCGCACGCCGTCCGCCCGGAAGACGTCACCCGTTCACAGGTGGACCCGGCGCAGGGGTGCCGCCTGCCTCCAGCAGGATCCGGAGCCGATCCGGTACGTCGCGGCGATCCGTGGCCCCGGGTCTCCCTCCAAGGGCACGTTTTCGGGCACTGGACGCCCGTTTTGAGGCCCTTCGGGCACATGGACCTCCCCCTCTCCGAGGTCCGTGCGCCCCCGGGTCGCCACTCCCCCCACCTTCAATCCCCCCTGTGGAGATTTCGTGCGTCTGAGCAGGTTATTCACGACCGCCGTCGCCATCGGCGCCTTACTGTCCGTCACGGCCTGTGGCTCGTCGGACAGTTCCGGCTCCGCCTCGGCGTTCGGGCTCAACCCACCGGACATGGAAGCCCAGAGCGAGCTCGGCAAGACCGAGGGCCAGGTCAACCTCATCGCCTGGGCCGGCTACGTCGAGGACGGCTCCAACGACCCGGACGCCGACTGGGTCAGCACCTTCGAGCAGCGGACCGGCTGCAAGGTCAACTCGAAGACCGCGGCCAGCTCCGACGAGATGGTCAAGCTCATGAAGACCGGCCAGTACGACGCCGTCTCCGCCTCCGGCGACGCATCCCTGCGCCTCATCGCCTCCGGCGACGCCGCCCCCGTCAACACCGACCTGGTCCCCAACTACGAGGACGTCTTCATCGGCCTGCTCAACCAGGACTGGAACTCCGTGGACGGCCAGTCCTACGGCATCCCGCACGGCCGCGGCGCCAACCTGCTGATGTACAACACGAAGGAGGTCTCGCCGGCTCCGACCTCCTGGTCCTCGGTCTTCGACGACTCGGGCCCGTACAAGGGCAGGGTCACCGCGTACGACTCCCCCATCTACATCGCGGACGCCGCCCTGTATCTGCGCGAGACCCAGCCGGGCCTGGGCATCGACAACCCTTACGCACTCGACGAGGAGCAGTTCGAGGCGGCGGTCGCTCTGTTGAAGCGGCAGAACGCGAACGTCGGCGAGTACTGGAGCGACTATCTCAAGGAGGTCGCCGCCTTCAAGAGCGGTGACTCCGTGATCGGCACCACCTGGGAGGTCATCTCGCGGCTCGCCCAGAGCGAAGGGGCCGATGTGAAGGCGGTGCTGCCCGAGGAAGGCGCGACCGGCTGGTCGGACACCTGGATGCTCTCCTCGAAGGCCAAGCACCCCAACTGCGCCTACAAGTGGATGAACTGGATCATCTCTCCGAAGGTGAACGCCGCGGTCGCCGAGTACTACGGAGAGGCCCCCGCCAACGTCAAGGCGTGCGATGTGACCAGCGATCCGGCGTTCTGCGACGAGTATCACGCGACCGACGAGAGCTTCTGGCGCGACATCGATGTCTGGACCACACCCATCGAGCAGTGCCTGGACGGACGCACGGATGTGAAGTGCGTACCCTACTCGAAGTGGGTCCAGGCCTGGACCGAGATCAAGGGCTGACCGAGGCGCGGCGATCACCCGTCTGCCGATGCCCCTCCCGCCGGTGCGCGGAAGGGGCGTCCGGGCGGGAAGGCGCCTGCGCGACGCGGTGGCCGAGCGTGAGGCGAGGGCAAGAGAGCGATGGCATTGCAAATCAGCGCCACCAACCCGGAGCATCCGGCGCTCCTGCTCGCACTGCCCTGGCATCTGCCGCTGGAGGAGTGGCCGGACCGCCACCTGGTGCCGTTGCCGCGCGGTATCTCGCGGCACGTGGTGCGCTACGCGCGCGCCGGCGACGAGGTGGTGGCCGTCAAGGAGCTGGCGGAGCGGCCCGCGGTGCGGGAGTTCGGGCTGCTGCGAGACCTCGACCGGCTGAACATTCCCGCGGTGGACCCGCTCGCCGTGGTCACCGGCCGCACCCGGGGCGACACACCCCTGGAGCCCGTGCTGATCACCCGCCATCTGACCGGCTCGATGCCCTACCGGTCGATGTTCGAGACGACGATGCGGCCCGCCACCATGCACCGGCTCATGGACGCGCTGGCCGTGCTGCTGGTCCGGCTCCATCTGGCCGGGTTCGCGTGGGGCGACTGTTCGCTGTCCAACACCCTCTTCCGGCGCGATGCCGGAGCGTACGCCGCGTACCTGGTGGACGCGGAGACCGGTGAGCTGCACTCGCGGCTGAGCGACGGGCAGCGCGCGTACGACCTCGATCTCGCGCGGGTGAACATCAGCGGCGAGCTGCTCGACCTGGAGGCCTCCGGGGCGCTGCACCCGTCCGTGGACCCGATCGAGTTCGGCACGGAGATTTGCCGACGGTACGACGGCCTGTGGCGGGAGCTGACGCGTACGTCGGTGTATCCGGCGGGCAAGCACCACTACATCGACCGGCGGATCCGGCGGCTCAACGAGCTCGGGTTCGACGTCGCCGAGATGCAGATCGGCCACTCCTCCAACGGCGACACGGTCACCTTCGTCCCCAAGGTCGTCGACGCGGGCCATCACCAACGGCAGCTGCTCCGGCTGACCGGGCTGGACGCCGAGGAGAACCAGGCGCGCCGGCTCCTCAACGACCTGGAGAGCTGGATGGCCACCCAGGAGGACTACTCACCCGGCGACCCTCCCCCGAGCTCTCGGCTTCGCTCGAGCAAGGGGGACCCCCATGCCGCGCGCCCCGAGGTGCTCGCCCACCGCTGGGTGCGCGAGGTGTTCCGGCCCACCGTGCGTGCCGTACCGCCGGAGCTGCGCGGCTCGATGGACGCGGCGGAGCTGTACCACGAGTTGCTCGAACACCGCTGGTACCTGTCGGAGCGGGCGCAGCACGACATCGGCCTGGACACGGCCGTCGACGACTACGTCAAGCACATCCTGCCGAAGATCCGCAAGGCGCTGCCGTCGACGGACGTCACCACTCCGTCGGCCTGACGGGGGCGGGCCTGAGCCGCCGGGGCTGAGCCTGAGAACCCAGAGGCCGGGAAGCTCAGGCGGGCGGGACGACGGCCACCGGGCAGGGCGCGTGATGCATGACCGCGTGGGCCACCGAACCGATCCGTGGGCCCACGGCCGAGCGGTGGGCACGGCGCCCGACCACCGCCAGCTGGGCGCGGGCGGCCGCCGACAGCAGCACCTCTCCCGCGCTGCCCATCTCGGTGTCCTGGATCACGGGCACATCGGGAAACCGCTCCTGCCATGGCTCAAGCGCTTCGGCGAGCGCCTTCTTCTCGTACGGCTCCAGGCCGCCGGCCTCGTCGAGGAGCTTCATCGAGCCGGGGCTCATGGAGTAGAGCGCCGGCAGACTCCAGGCACGGACGACACGCACGGTGGCGCCGCGTGCCGCCGCGGTCTGGAAGGCGAACCGCAGGGCAGCGCCACTGTCATCGGGGCCGCCCTGCTGTCCCACAACGATCTCGCGGCCCGCCGCCTCGGTCTCGGCGCGGTCGTCGGCGCGTACGAGAACGACGGGACATGCGGACTCCGCGACCACCTGCTGGCCGACGGAACCGAGCAGGAAGCCGACGATCGCTCCGTGCCCGCGCGAGCCGAGCACCAGCGTCTCGGCGTCCGCCGCCTCGGCGACCAGCGACGGGACCGGGGCCGCGTCCAGTCGTTCGGTGGAGACCGGCACACTCGGGTGCCGTTCGGCCAGCTCGTGCGCGGTCTCGCGCAGCGCGTCCAGCGCCTTGGGAGCGTGCTCCCCCGCGTCCGCGGTCTCCCAGGCGTGCACCAGCCGCAGTGACCGTCCGCGGCGGACCGCTTCCCTGGCCGCCCAGTGCACGGCGGCCAGGCTTTCGGCCGAGCCATCCACTCCTACGGTGATCGGGCGGGTCATACGGCTGCCTCTCTCTTCTCCGTCGAGTGCTGACACGCAGTCGTCCAGCGAACGGTCACCAGCGCACCGGAAGCTTCCGTACGCCTCTGATCAGCATGCCCGGCATCCAGGGTAGTTCGGCCTCGTCCGCGTCCGCGGCGAGGTCCGGGCAGCGTTCCAGCAGTGAGCGGATCGCGATCCGCCCTTCCAGCCGCGCCAGCGGGGCGCCCAGGCAGTAGTGCAGACCGTGACCGAAGGCGATGTGACCACGGGAGTCCCGGCGGATGTCGAACCGGTCCGCGTCCGGGAAGCGCTTCGGGTCGCGGTCCGCGTCCGCCATGGTGATCAGAACGGTGGAACCCGCTGGGATGGTCACCCCGCCCATCTCCACGTCCTCCAGGGCGAGACGCTGCGTGCAGGTCTCCACCGGGCCGTCGTAGCGGAGCATCTCCTCGATCGCCCCGTCCAGCAGGCCGAAGTCTGCTCGCAGCTCCGCCAGTTGGTCAGGATGCGCGAACAGCGCCCGCATGCCGTTGCCGATGAGATTGACCGTGGTCTCGTGACCTGCGATGAGCAGCAGGACGGACATGCCGATGAGTTCGTCCGGCGAGAACCGGTCACCGCCCTGGTCGACGGCATGGATCATCGCGCTGAGCAGGTCGTCGCCCGGATGCGCCCGCTTGGCCGAGATCAGCTCGCGGAGATACGCGGGCATCTCCCGGTAGGCGAGCGCCTCCGCGTCCGGGCTGGTGCGCGCGACCATCTCGTTGGACCAGTGGCGGAAGGCGTTCCGGTCCAGCTCGGGCACGCCGAGCAGCTCGCAGATGACGGTCATGGGCAACGGGAAGGCGAAGGAGGCGATCAGATCCGCCCGGCGCTCCTGTCCCGCCGTCATCGCGTCCAGGAGTTCGTCGGTGATCTGCTGGATACGAGGGGCCAGCGAGGCAATGCGGCGCGGAGTGAACTCCTTCGCCACCAGACGCCGCAACCGGGTGTGGTCCGGCGGATCCGCCATCAGCATGTGTGCGAGAGCGGGCTGGTCCTGATCGGTGTTCTTTATCTGGCTGATGTGACCGGTCTTCCTCCAGTCCCGGCTGAGCCGCGGATCGGTGAAGGCGGTACGGCATGCGTCATATCCGACGACGAGCCACACTTCCTGGCCGTCGGTGTCGCGTACCTGGTGTACGGGCGCCTCCGACCGGAGGCGCGCGTACACGGGATAGGGATCGCGCAGGAACTCCGGTCCGAGCTGCTGCAGGTCGACGACGGGTCGCGCCACGGTGTTGTTCCCCCAGTTCATGAGCCGAACGGCAGGTTTACCCGGCGTTCGAGACCGACGAACGTCGGTATCCGGACAGGTGTGCCCGGGTGGGCCGATGTGGACCACGGCCCCCGGAGGCCGGGCGGTAGGCGGACCTGGAAGGGGAGTTGAGGTGAGGGTTGAGAGCCGAGTCGGAGAAGGTGCCGCGTGTCCCGTGTCCCGGCCGCCACCGGGTATGGATCATCCGGCACAGCACCGCGGGCAGACGACGGCCCGCCCGACGTCACCACCGGGAGACATCCGAGCACATGGGCCACCCGCCGACCGGTCCCTCGCCGTCACCATCACCGACACGCTTCGACGACACGTTCTGCGCGCTCCTGCCCCGGCTCTACCGAAGAGCGGTCATGCTGGCCGGGACCAGATCCTGGGCCGAGGACGCCGTGCACGAGGCCTATCTCAAACTGGCCCGGCGGCCCCAGCGGTTACTCGAACACCCGGAGCCGTACGCTTACGCCTTCACCGCGCTGATGAGCGTCGTACGCGACACGCATCGCCGCGAACGCCGCCAGGTCCCGGTCGACGACGTGGAGATCCCGGGCCCCGGCGACACCGCGGGCGGAGCGGGCCGTGTCGGTGCGGTCGGCCCGGTGGTCGCCGGGGCCTGGGACGGAGGAGTGGAGCGCCGCGACGCCGAGATGGAGGCGATCCGGCTGCTGGGGAGACTCTCTTCCCGACAGGCCGGAGTAGTGATACTCGTCGATCTGGACGGCTACACCATCGATCAGGCCGCCCGGATCATGAAGGTGCACCGCGGAACGGCCGCCCGGCATCGCGCGCGTGCACTGGAGAAACTGCGCTCACTGCTGGACGGGATGGACAGCGAGCCGGACGGTTCAGGAAGGGAGCCCGGGCATGGGGCCTGACGCAGAGTCCGACGACCGCGTGGCCGCGCTGCTGCGCGATCGGCTCAGGGCCGCGGATGAGGAGATCAAGACTCCCCCGCGGCTGTGGGAGAACATACGGGCCGCCGACGCCCCGCCCCGCAGGGCCGCCATCGGTCCACGCCTCCGGCTCGGGTGGGCGGTCGCGGCCGCCGCCGTCCTGGTGTGTACCGTCGCGCTGGGGTCCTGGTGGCTCGTCCGGCCGGCCGCCGATGCCCCTCCGGCCCGGCCCGCGCGCTTCGATGTCCCGGTGACGGTGTTCAACGCCGAGGGACCGTGCCGCCCCCTGCGGACCATGGAGTGCGCGCTGCGGCTGGCCAAGGATCCGTACGCCGAATACGCCGCCCCCGGCAACGCGGCGGGCCGTGTCTGGCACGGTGACCACCTGTCGGCGGCCTGCGTCGTCACGCGCGGCACGATGGTCGAGGACGAAGCCGGCATCACGTCGACGCGGTGGTACCTGGTCAGGACCCCCGCGGGAGTGGAGGGCTGGCTGCCCGGTGTCCGTACGCGCAACACCGCTGAGCTACGGACCTGTTCAGCGAGCGAGGCCCACCCCACCTGACGGAAGCCGCCCCGTGGACCTGTGACGAGCGTCACTCTCCCCTGGGTCATACACGGAGGGCCGTGTCCTCGTGTGCCGTGCGTAAGGCAAGCACGACAACACGGGGAGATTTCCATGCGACTTCGTAGTGCCTTCGGTGCGGCCCTCGCCGCGACGGCCCTGACGGCAGGGTTGGCCGGTCCGGCGGCCGCCTCGTCGGGTGACGCATCGGACGGAGTGTCGGCCCGGGCGAGCTTCACGGTGTGGGCGACCGACGTCAATTTCCGCGACAACCCCGGCGATCCCGGCGCCTGCGACGCCTTCCCGTCGCCGGCCAACTGCCCCACGGTCGCCGGTAAGTTGCAGCCGGGCCAGGCCTTCGAGGCGGTCTGCCAAAAGCAGGGTCAGAACGTCGGCGGCAACCCGTGGTGGGTCTACGTCACGCGCGGCGACTCCCGCGGCTACATCGCCAATTACTACGTCGACCACCCGGACGACCAGCTGCCCGGCGTCCGGGACTGCGGCACCTGAGCCCGGGGGGGGCGAAGGAGCGGGGGAGGAAAGGGCCAGGCGCTGGGAGGCGCCTGGCCCTTTCCGTGCCGTTTACGGCGGCTCGGCCCGTCCGCCTTGTGTACGGCGGGCTCGGGCCGCTCGGTACGCGGCCGGCCGCTCAGGGCGTACCGACGGGCTCGGCCAGGACCGTGGTGACTCCGCGCGTGCGCAGCTCGTCGAGGATGCCCGGCTCAGCCGTGTCGTCCGTGACCAGGGTCCAGCCCTCGGGCAGGGCGGCCCAGGCATGGAAGGGGCGGCGGCCCAGCTTCGCGGCGTGGGCGAGGACGTAGACGTGGTCGGCGCGGCGGGCCATGAGTTCCTTCAGGCGGGTCTGGCGCAGGTCGGCCTCGCAGATCCCGTGCTCCGGCGAGACACCGTCCGTGCCGAGGAAGACCCGGTCGAAGGTGAGGCGTTCGAGCGCCGCCTCGGTCAGCGGGCCCACGAAGCCCTGGCTGAGCGGGCGGAGGGTGCCGCCGAGGCACTCGACATGGACGGTCTCGACGTCGGCGAGTTCCTGGAGCGCGGTAAGGCCGGTGGTCGCGACGGTGATGTCCTTGGCCGTGCGCAGTTCATGGGCGAGCGCGCCGACGGTCGAGCCCGCGTCGAGGAGCAGCGTCTCGCCGGGCTGGATCTGGGATGCCGCCCAGCGGGCGATGGCCCGCTTGGCCTCGAAGGCCTCCCCTGTGCGCTGGCGCAGTGAGGCCTCGGGGTGCGCGGACAGGGCCATGGCGCCGCCGTACGTGCGGGCGAGGCGTCCGTCGGTGGTGAGTTTCGCCAGGTCGCGGCGGATGGTGGAGGCCGTGACGCCGAACAGCTGGGAGAGTTCGTCCACGCTGGTCAGACCGGTGGTGGTGGCGAGCTGGACGATCCGGTCGCGGCGGGACTTGGATCCGATCGCAGACATCAGTCCTTGGTCCTTCGGTGTCCTGGGGTGTCCTGTGGTGCCGACGAACCGAGAGTCATCGGGCGGCCGGAGCGGATGACATCTCGGCGGCCTGCCGCAGCGCCTCGACCATGCTACCGGCCTCGGCGCGGCCGGTTCCGGCGATGTCGAACGCGGTGCCGTGGTCGACGGAGGTACGGATGACGGGCAGTCCCACGGTGAGGTTGACGCCCGCTTCGATGCCGAGGACCTTCACCGGGCCGTGGCCCTGGTCGTGGTACATGGCCACGATGAGGTCGTAGTCGCCTCGCGCGGCGAGGAAGAAGGCGGTGTCGGCGGGGAGCGGCCCGCGGGCGTCGATGCCGTCGCCACGTGCGGTCTCCAGGGCGGGGACGATCTTCGACTCCTCCTCGCCGTAGCCGAACAGCCCGTTCTCGCCCGCGTGCGGATTGATGCCGCAGACGCCGATCACGGGGGCCTCGACGCCCGCGCGGACCATGGCCTCGTGGCCGCGGCGCACGGTGCGTTCGACGAGGCCGGGCTCGATGCGGTTGACGGCGTCGATCAGACCGATGTGCGTGGTGACGTGGATGACCTTCACCTTGGGCGTGGACAGCATCATCGACACCTCGTCGACACCCGTGAGGTGGGCGAGGAGTTCGGTGTGGCCGGGGTAGAGGTGCCCGGCGGCGTGCAGGGCCCCCTTGTTGAGCGGGGCGGTGCAGATGCCGTGGACGTCGCCGTCCAGGGCGAGCCCGGCGGCGACACGGACATAGTGGTAGGCGGCGTCGCCGGCCGCGGCGGAAAGGGCGCCCCAGGGCAGATCGGCCGGAAGCAGGCCGAGGTCCACGACGTTGATGCGGCCGGGCGTGAACGCCGCCTGGGCGGGGCCGTCGACGGGCACGATGTCGCAGGTGATGCCGAGGATGTCCGCCGCTTGGCGCAGGCGATGCGCGTCGCCGATGACGACGGGGCGGCAGCCGCGCAGGGTGTCGGCGTGCAGCAGCGCCGGGACGATGACCTCCGGTCCGATGCCGGCGCCGTCGCCCATGGTCACCGCGATGATCGGGAGCGGGTGTCCGGCGGTACCGGACTGCTCGGCGGGCGCGGCGGTGGGGGCTGCGTTCACGTGGGTTCTCCTTGCGGGGCGAACGATGCGGGCGGTACGGCGGGGTGGTCGGGGCGCGTCGAGCCGGCGACGTCCCTCGGCCGCGGCGGCGGGCGCAGCGCGCGGGCGATGCGCAGCAGGGAGTCGGTGCCGCCGAAGCTTCCGGGGCGGGTGACGACGTTGCGGCCGTCGGGGGTGCGGGAGTGCACGGCGCCGTGGTGGATCTGCCCGACCGGCAGCAGCTCACGGACACCGAGGGTGTCGAGCACACGGCGCGCGGTCTCGCCGCCGGTCAGCACCAGGTCGCTGCCGTGCGCGGCTTCGGCGACCGCGCGGGCCAGCCCTGCCACGAGGCCGCGGGCCGCGCCCGGCTCGACGACTCCGCCCCCGCCGATGCTGATCACCGTGATGCCGTCCGGAGCGGGGACGAGCGGATGAGGTGCACGGTGGTCGGTGCGTGTGTGCCGGGCACGGTGGTCGGTGGGCGTGTGCTGGGTGAGGGTGTGCGCCGGCAGGGGCACATGGCGCGCACCGGCCGCGACGAGTTGCGCGATCTGCGCAACGGCGGTGGGCTCGGCGGTGCCGACCACAACGAGCAGCGGTCTGCCCGGCGTACCGGTCCCGTCCCGCTCAGTGTGTGCGGTCGCGTCCTGCTCTGCGTGTCCAGTGCCGTCCCCCTCGGCGTGTCCGGTCCCGTCCCGCGCGGCGTCCGCGGCGGTCGGGAGCCCCCTTGCCGCAGGAGCGGCCCCGTCCGCTCCCACGAGCCTGCGACCGAGAGCGGCCGCGAGCCCGCCCGTCCCCAACAGCCTTACATTCGGGCCGAGTTGAAGCGCCGCCTCGGCGATCGCGTCGAGGTCGGCGTCCGTCTCGGCGTCGCACACCGGGTGGTGTCCCTTCGCGAGGAGGGTGCGCAGCCGGCCGGACAGCGTCAGCGCGGGCGCGCGTACCACCGAGAGGGGCACCACCCGCGTCGGTACGTCGCCCAGTGCCGCGCCCACCGATTCCGGCGCAGGACGCGGTTCCGCGCGCCAGGCGTCTGTGGCGTGCAGCGGGGCGCCGTGCAGATGGACGACGCCGTCACGCACCGTGCGGCCCGCGACCGGCAGGGCGGGGGCGATCACCACGCCCGCGGCGCCCGCGGCGTAGGCGGCCGTCTCGGTGGCGAGGTTGCCGCGCAGCAGGGAGTCGATCTTCTTCAGGACCACGCCGCCGTCGGCGTGCGCCAGGGCGTCCCGCACGGCACTCGCGGCCTCGCCGGCGGAGAGCTGCCGGGTGTCGAGATCCAGTACGACCGCCTCGCCGTCCAGTGGCGGCGCGGTTTCCGGGCCCAGCACGATGCGCACGGTCCGGTCGTGTGGGCCCAGCGCCGCGGCGGTCTCGGCGGCGCCGGACAGGTCGTCGGCGAGCGCCAGTACGCGGGGCGGACGCCCCGTGCGGGTGGTGCGGGACACGAGTACCTCCTCGAGCCTCCGGACGGTCGGCCTCGGACGGCGATGATGACACAGACTGCGCGAAATGCGCGAGACCTCTTGCGCGCTTCGCGCAGCCGTGCCACCTTTTCCGGCGCGACAACTGTTCGTCGTCCAGCGGTCCGGGCGGCGTCAGCGAGAACCGGTCGCCCTCCAGAACCGAGAAGGTCGACGATGACCCGAACTCCTCACCTCGTCCCCTCACCCCGTCCGCCCAGCCGCCGCGCCCTGTTGCGCTGGGGCGCCTTCGGTGGCGCGGGCGTCGCGCTCGGCCCCCTGTCCGCCTGTGCGGGCCCCACCGGAGCGCCCGGCCCCGGGACGCTCACCCTCGGTCTGAACCGCTCCCTGGTGAGCCTCGACAACAAGCTCAACCAGTTCGAGGCCGCGGTGACCGTGCAGCGCGCCGTACGCCAGGCGCTCACCCGCATCGGCCCGGGTCTGCGGCCGCAGCTCGTCCTCGCCGACCGCTTCGAGATGACCGAGCCCACCGCGTGGACGGTGCGACTGCGCGAGGGCGTCTGCTACTCGGACGGCAGCCCCGTCACCGTCGACGACGTGGCCACGGCGCTGCGCATGTACGGCAAGGTCCCCGGCTCGTTCCTGCTCGGTCTCTTCCCGGAGCTGCCCGCCGTCGAGGCCACCGGCGAGCGCACCTTCCTCCTGCGCACGCGGCGCCCGGTGCCCGGGCTCGACCGGCTGATGGCCAACATCCACATCACCCCGGCCAAGGCCAACCGGCCCGAGGAGTTGCGCTCCGGGCTCGGCTCGGGCCCGTACCGCGTCGTCCGCGCGAACAGCGGGGCGGGCGAGTACACCCTCGCCCGCAACACCAGGTACTGGGGCCGGCAGCCGTCGGTCGACACGGTCCGGGTCCGGTTCGTGCCCGAGGAGTCCAGCCGGGTCGTCGCCCTGCGCAGCGGGGAGCTCGACGTCGTCGACACGCTGACACCGGACTCCGCCGAACAGCTCACCGGACTTCCGGGGGTCACGGTCCAGGAGATCTCCGGGGCCCGCATGTGCCAGCTCTTCTACAACTTCCGCAAGCCCGAAGGCCACCCGCTCGCGGACGCCCGGGTCCGGCACGCGCTGACGTACGCGATCGACGGCACGGCCCTCGTCCGCGATGTGCTGACCGGGACGGCCGAGGAGGCCCGGGGCGTGGTGCCGCTCGCACTCCAGGGTGCCGTCCCGACGGGCACGTACGCCTTCGATCCGGGGCGGGCCCGCCGGCTCCTCAGATCGCTCGGCGCCGAGGACCTGCGGATCAAAGTCATCTGGGAGTCCGGGGAGTTCGCCGGCGACACCTCCGTCATGGAGGCCGTGCTCGACATGCTCCAGGACGTCGGTGTACGCGCCTCGCTGCAACAGTTCGAGCCCGGCGGCGACATTCTCAAGTGGCGCCAGGGCCGTGGCGGTGACTGGGACGTCATCGGCAACGGCTACAGCAGCCCGACCGGGCAGGCCCTCACCATGCTGCAGGGGATGTACGGCGGAACGGCCGAGAAGGACCGTACCGGTGACGCGTTCATGGGCTATGTGATCCCCCGTATCGAGCGGCGGCTGTCGGCCGCCGCCACCGAGGTCGACGACGCGGAGCGGGACCGGCGGCTGGCCGCCGTGCAGCACGCCGTGTGGGACACCTGGCCCAGCCTGTGGGCCTTCGCGCCCAAGACGCTGCTCGCCCGCCGCGACCGCGTCCACGGCCTGGCCCTCCAGCCGATCAACTCCTACGACCTGACCGCCGTACGACTGGAGGGCTGAGCCGTGCCGACGTATCTCGCCCGCCGCATCGGCCAGAGTCTGCTGACCGTCTTCCTCACGCTGACCACCGTCTTCCTGCTGGTGCGGCTCGCACCCGGCGATCCGGCCTCCGCGTATGCGGCACCCAACGCGACCTCGGCCGAACTCGCCCGGATCCGCGAGCAGTTCGGGCTCGACGACCCGCTCTTCGTCCAGTACGGGCTCTTCCTGCGCGACCTGTTCACCGGGGACCTCGGGACGAGCTACTCCTTCCACTCCCCCGCACTCGACGTGGTCCTGGACCGCATTCCTTACACCGTCACCCTGGCCGTCTCCGCCATCGCGGTCACCACCGTGGTGGCCGTGCCCCTCGGCGTGTGGATGGCGCGCCGCGCCGACACGCGCAGGGAGCTGGGCGCCAACGTGCTGACGATCGCCGGGCAGTCGATGCCCGACTTCTGGACCGGTGTCATGCTGCTGACCGTCTTCGCGGTGGTCCTGCCGGTGCTCCCCGCGTCCGGCTTCACCTCCTGGAGCGGGCTGGTGCTGCCGACCGCGACCGTCGCCGTCCTTCAACTCGCCCTGGTCTCACGGCTGGTGCGCCGCGAGATGACCACAGCCCTGGCCTCGTCGTACATCACCGTGGCCCGCTCCCGAGGGGTCCGTGAGTCCGCGCTGACCTGGCGCTACGCGCTCGCGAACTCCGCGGTACCGCTGGTCACGGCGCTCGGTACGCGCTTCGCGGCGCTGCTCAACGGTGTGGTGGTGGTCGAGGTCGTCTTCGGCTGGCCCGGCGTCGGCTCCCTCGTCGTACGCGCTCTGGAGACCCGCGACTATCCGCTCATCCAAGCCACCGTCCTGGTCACCGCGACGCTCGCGATCCTCGTCCAACTCCTCGTCGACCTGGCCTATCCGCTGCTCGATCCGCGGGTGCGCCTCGGAAAGGCGGCCTGAGCCATGACCACCGCCGTCAGCGCCGACCGGCCCAGCGCCGTCACCGCACGCGATCTCGCCCGAGCCACCGCCACCAGTCAGCGGCGCGGCGCCCGATTCAAGCTGTGGGCCGGAACGGTGTGCACCGCGCTCGTCGTACTCCCCGTCGCACTGGCCGGTGTGCTGCCCCTGCCCGGCGCGAACGCGCAGGACCTCTCGCGGCGCAGGCTGCCGCCGCTGAGCGAGGGGCATCTCTTCGGGACCGACCAACTGGGACGGGATCTGCTGTCGCGCGTCCTGCACGGCGGCCAGGTGTCCCTCGCGGTCGGTGTCCTCGCCGTGCTCGTGTCCGGTCTCATCGGTATCGCGGCGGGCTCCGCGGCCGGGTTCTTCGGCGGATGGGTCGACGCGGTCGTCTCCCGGTTCCTGGAAGCCCAGCTCGCCCTGCCGCTGCTGATGATGCTGCTCCTCGTCGTCGCCCTGTTCGGGCCGACCGTCACCGTCATCACCTGCGTGATCGCGATCGCGCAGTGGCCGGAGGTCGCGCGGCTGACCCGCTCGCTCGTGCTGGTCGAGCGGGAGAAGCCGTACGTCGCCGCGGCACGCGTGCTCGGGCTGCGCTCGTGGTCGGTGCTCGCGCGCCATGTGATCCCCAATGTGGTGCGGCCGGCGAGCCTGGTGGTGTTGCTGCTGCTGGCGCAGGCCGTGCTGCTGGAGAGCGCGCTGAGTTACCTGGGCGCGGGCCCGCAGCGGCCGTTCGCGACCTGGGGGCGCATCATCTCCGACGGCCAGGACTACATCACCACCTCGTGGTGGCTGGTCACCCTGCCGGGCCTGGTCATCGCGCTGCTCGTGGTCGGTGTCAATCTGCTCGGGGACGGGCTGCGGGACCGTACGCCGTCGCGTGCTCGGAAGGGAGCGTGAGCCATGGCCGAAGTCACGCCGATGACCGACAACATGCCGACGGCCGACAACATGCCGACGGCCGAGAACACGCCGCTGCTCGACGCGGCGGATCTGCAGATCGAGCTCATCACCGCGCACGGCGTGGTGCGGGCGGTCGACGGAGTGAGCTTCACCGTCCGCCGGGGAGAGACCGTCACGCTGATCGGCGAGTCCGGCTCCGGGAAGTCGACCACGGCGATGGGCGTGCTGCGGCTGCTGCCCGAAGGGCTCGCCGTGATGTCGGGCAGCGTGCGCATCGCTGGGCGGGACGTCGTCGCCGATCCGGGTGCCGCCCGTGCGGTACGCGGGCGGACCGTGTCACTCATCCCGCAGGACCCGATGACCGCCCTCAGCCCGGTGCACACCATCGGGCGGCAACTGGGCGACGCGCTGCGGCTGCGCCACCCCGGCATGTCGCGAACACAGGCTAGGGACAAGGGAGTAGAGCTCCTCGCTCAGGTCCGCATCCCGCAGCCTCGGACCCGCTGGAAGGCGTATCCGCACCAGTTCTCCGGCGGCATGCTGCAACGCATCCTCATCGCGACCGCGCTGGCCGCCGAACCGGAACTGCTCGTCGCGGACGAGCCGACGTCCGCGCTGGACGCCACCGTGCAGGCGAGCGTCCTCGATCTGCTGATGGAGCTTCAGGAACGGACCGGGATCGGGATGCTGATGATCACCCATGACCTCGGGGTGGCCCGGCTCGTCTCCGACCGGATCCACGTCATGAAGGACGGCCGGTTCGTCGAGTCGGGCTCCGCCGAGGAAATCGTCGAGCGGCCTGCGGAGCCGTACACCCGTGAGCTGCTCGCCGCCGTGCCGCGCCTGGGGGCGTGGGACGAGGACGGCGACGAACGGACCGAACCCGTCGCGCAGGGAGCAGCGCCGTGACCGACAGCCCCGAGGCCGCCGGCCGGCCTCTCCTCTCCGTCGAGGGCCTGGTCGTCGAATACGCCACGTCCCACGGGCCCTTCCGGGCAGTCGACGATGTCACCTTCCGGATTCCGCGCGGCGGTTCGCTCGCCGTGGTGGGCGAGTCCGGCTGCGGCAAGTCGACGCTCGCCCGCGCCCTCGTACGGCTGCTCAAGCCGGCGAGTGGCCGGATCGTCCTGGACGGGACGGACATCGCGCCGCTGCCCGAGCGGCGGCTGCGTCCACTGCGGCGGCGTGTGCAGATGGTCTTCCAGGATCCGTACGGGTCGCTGGACCCCCACCTCACCGCCCAGCAGATCGTCGCCGAGCCGCTGCGCGTGGGCGGGGTCGGCGACCGTGCCGGGCGCGCGCGGCGGGCGGCCGAGTTGATCGAGCGGGTCGGTCTGCCGTCCTCGGCCCTGGACCGGCGCCCACCCGAGTTCTCCGGCGGCCAGCGGCAACGTATCGGCATAGCCCGCGCCCTCGCCTCTAGGCCCGACCTGCTGGTCTGCGACGAGGCGACGTCCGCCCTCGATGTCTCCGTACAGGCACAAGTACTCGATCTGTTGCGGGAGTTGCAGGCGGACACCGGCATCGCCTACCTGGTCATCGCCCACAACCTCGGGGTCGTCCGGGAGATCAGCAGCGATGTGGTGGTGATGCGCGCGGGCCGGGTCGTCGAGACCGGGCCGACCGCCGCCGTGCTCGCCTCGCCCGCCGAGCCCTACACCCGCGCGCTGCGCCGCGCCGCCCTGGACCCCACCGCGATCCGGGGTGTGAAGCCCCGGAGCGTACTCGCCCTCGCCTCGGCCCCCACATCGGAAGGAACCTCCTCGTGACCACCGGCATCGACCTGCCGAACATCCCCGTCCCGCTGTCCCGTCTGGTGCTCGGCACCATGACCTTCGGCGACACCGTCGACGCCTCCGGAGCGGCCGGCATGCTCGACGCCGCGCTCGACGCGGGCATCACCGGCGTCGACACGGCCAACGGATACGCGGGCGGCGAGAGCGAGCGCATCCTCGCCGGGCTCCTGCCGGGCCGCCGCGACCGGATCGTGCTGGCGACCAAGGCCGGTATCCCGCATCCCGACCAGGGCGACAACGCCCCGCTCTCCGCGGCCGGGCTCCGCGCCGCGCTGGAGGGCAGCCTCAAGCGGCTCGGCACCGACTCGGTCGACCTCTTCTACCTCCACCAGCCCGACCGTGCGACACCGCTCGCCGAAACCCTCGCCACCGTCGCGGAGTTCGTCGCCGAGGGGAAGGTCCGCGCGCTCGGCGTCTCCAACTACGCGGCCTGGCAGATCTCCGAACTCGTCCGCACCGCCGACGACTTGGGCGCCCCGCGCCCCGTCGTCGCCCAGCAGATGCACAACCTCCTCGCACGCCGCATCGAGGAGGAGTACGTCGAGTACGCCGCCGTCACCGGGCTGCGCACCATGGTCTACAACCCGCTCGGCGGCGGACTGCTCACCGGCCGCCACCGCTTCGAACAGACCCCGGACTCGGGCAGGTTCGGGGACTCCAAGGTGGCCGCGATGTACCGGCAGCGCTACTGGGACGAGCGTCTCTTCACCGCCGTCGATCAGCTGACCGCCGTCGCCGACGCCGCGGGCATCCCGCTCACCGACCTCGCCCTGCGCTGGCTCCTCGACCGCGACTCGACCGATGCGCTGCTGCTCGGCGGCTCGAAGACCACACACCTGTCGGCCAACCTCGCCGCGGCCCAGGCCGGTCCCCTGCCCGCCGACGTGACGGCGGCCTGCGACGAGGTCGGCGCGGCGCTGCGCGGGCCGATGCCCGCGTACAACCGCTGATAGCGGGCGTCCTGAGCCGCGTATGTCCCCCAGGTCGTCCTTCCGCTGCGGGACGGCCGTGGCTGGTCGCGCCCGCGCGGCGGAGCCGCTTGATGTCACAGCCCCGCGCCCCTGAAGGGCGCGCCCCACTCGGTCACAGTTGCCCGCCACCCACCAACCGACAGCAAGCCCGGCCGCCCCAGCCGAAGGAGCACCGCATGACCGCCCTCACCCCCACCCCCGACCCCGGCACCCCCGCCGCCTTCGCCGCCCTGTTGCGCGCCCGCGAGCCGCTCGTCGGCTACTGGTCCGTCCTCGACTCCCCCGTCTCCACCGAACGCATCGCCCGCCTCGGCTACGACTATGTGGCGCTGGACGCCCAGCACGGACTGATCGAGTACTCGGGCGTGCTCGCCTCGCTGACCGCGATCGACACCAAGGGATCGACCGCCGTCGGCCTGGTGCGCGTCGAGGCCAACGACCCCATGCCGATCGGCAAAGCCCTGGACGCGGGCGCGGCCGGTGTCATCGTCCCGCTGGTCGACACCGCGCAGGACGCCGCCGACGCGGTGGCCGCCGTTCGCTATCCGCCGCTGGGCAGGCGGTCGTACGGCCCGATGCGCTCGGGCCTGCGCATCGGGCCCGACCCCGCCGACGCGCACCGGCAGACCGTGGTCCTCGCGATGATCGAAACCGCTCAGGGCCTCGCCAACGTCGCCGAGATCTGCGCCACCGACGGCCTCGACGGCGTCTACATAGGTCCCTCCGACCTGCGCATCGCGCTCGGCGGTGCGAGCTCCACGGATCCGGCGATCGCGGACGAGTTCGAGGCCGCGCTGGTCACGGTGCGCGAAGCCGCGGCGGTCGCCGGGATCGCCGCCGGCATTCACAACGCGGACGGGGCGAGCGCCGCCAAGCGGCTCGCCGAGGGCTTCACCTACGTCACGGTGGCGAGCGATCTCGTCCATCTGGAACAGGTCGCCTTCCGCCACCTCACCGCCGCGCGGGCGGCCGGGCGGGGTCAGTGATGTCGGGGCCGGCCGTCGCCGACGGCGTCGTACGTCCGCAGCCCGGCGACCCCGGCCGCTTCGAGGCATGGCTGGCCGCACCGGCCGTGCAGAACCATGCCGCCAACCTCACCGTGCTGCCCGGCGGCGACCTGGGCTGTGTCTGGTTCGGAGGGACGCAGGAGGGCGTCGCGGACATCTCGGTGTGGTTCTCGCGGCTGTCCGCGGACGGCGACACCTGGTCGCAGCCGGTACGGCTCTCCCACGACGACACGCGGTCGGAGCAGAACCCGGTGCTGTTCACCGACCCGTCCGGCGACTGGTGGCTGCTGCACACCACGCAGCGGGCCGGGCACCAGGACACCGCCGAGGTGCGGCTGCGTGTCAGTCACGACGAGGGCGCGACATGGGGGCCGTCCCGGGTGCTCTTCGACGGTGGGGTGTTCGTGCGCCAGCCGGTGACGGTCCTGCCTTCGGGCCGTCGGCTGCTGCCCGTGTTCCGTTGTGTCGCCGCGCCGGGCGAGCGGTGGTCGGGTGACCGGGACACCAGCTCGGTGATGGTCAGCGACGACGCGGGGGCGAGCTGGCGCGAGGTTTCGGTGCCGGGCTCGACCGGGCTGGTGCACATGAACGTCCGCCCGCTGCCGGACGGTTCGCTCCTCGCCCTGTTCCGCAGCCGCCGCGCCGACGCCGTCCACCGCAGCGTGTCGTACGACGACGGGGAGAGCTGGTGCGCGCCGCACAGGCTGGACCTGCCGAACAACAACTCCTCGATCCAGTACGTCCCCTTGGCCGACGGACGTCTCGCGCTGGTCCACAACCACAGCAGCGCCGCGGACGCCGTCGCACGTCGCGTCTCGCTGTACGACGAGATCGACGACGAGGGGCTGAGCGGGAAGGAAGAACCGAGCGGGGACGCGCCCGGAGCCGCGCCCACGACCGGAGCCGCCTTCTGGGGTGCACCTCGCGCGCCGCTCACCCTCTCCGTCTCCTCGGACGGCGGCCTGACCTGGCCGGTGCGCCACGATCTGGAGACGGGTGACGGCCACTGCCTGACCAACAACTCCCGGGACGGGCTCAACCGCGAGCTGTCCTACCCGTCCGTCGTCCAGACCCCGGACGGCACGCTGCACATCGCCTTCACGCATCACCGCCGCACGATCAAGTACCTCCGCCTGAGCACCGCTTGGGCGGACCGGGAGATCCCCGTATGACGACGACTCTCATCACGACTCCCACCTTCTCCCGTTACTCCCCCGAGCCCTGGCAGATCCTGGAGCGGGCCGGCGCGGGCCCCCTCCGCCCGTACGAGGACGCCGCGCTGCCCGCCGGCGAACTCCGGGCGCGGATCGGTGAGGTGGACGCGCTTGTCGTCGGCATGGACCGGGTCACCGCCGGCCTCATCGACGCGGCGGCCCATCTCAAGGTCATCGCCAAGCACGGCGTCGGCGTCGACACCATCGACGTGAACGCCGCGCGGGCCCGTGGCATCGCCGTGGTGTGCGCGCCCGGCAGCAACTCCCGGGCGGTCGCCGAGTTCACCTTCGGCCTGATCCTGGATGCCACCCGTGGCATCACCGCCTCGCACCAGCGGGTGGCGCACGGGGAGTGGCCCAAGCTGTTCGGGCCCGAACTCGCCGGAAGGACCCTGGCCGTGGTGGGCTTCGGGCGCATCGGACGACTGCTGACCGGATACGCCCTCGCCTTCGGCATGACGGTGCTCGCGCACGACCCGTACGTCGACGCCGAGGACATCTCCGCCCTCGGCGCCCGGCCCACCCCTCTGGACGACTGCCTGGCCCGCGCCGACGTCGTCAGCCTGCATCTGCCCGCCACCGCGGGCGCGGGCCCGCTCCTGGACGGCCGCCGGCTGGCCGCCATGAAACCGGGCGCACTACTGGTGAACGCAGCCCGGGGCGGTCTCGTCGACGAGACGGCGCTCGCGGCGCTCCTTACGGACGGCCACCTGGGCGGCGCCGCGCTCGACGCCTTCGCGCACGAACCGCTCGGCGACAGTCCGCTGCGCACGGCCCCGAACGTCCTGCTCACCTCGCACATGGCGGCCTGCGGGCACGACGCCAACCGCACGATGGGCGCCATGGTCGCGGAGGACGTCGTACGGGTCCTCGCGGGTGAGCCTCCGCTGCACCCCGCCCTCTGATCCGCCCTCGTTGCCCGTCCCCCCGCGCTCCCTCCGTCCCCACGTTCCCCGTCCCCACGTTCCCCGTCCCCACCTTCCCCGTCCCCGAGTCCGGCGACGAAGCCGCACGACCCGAAGGATCCGCCATGCCCAAAACCACCGCCCGGACGGCAGCCGAGGCCCCACCGACCGAACCCGACCCGTACGCCCTGCGCGCCGAGGACGTCCGCGAGGCACCCCGCGCCTTTGCCGGGCGGCTGCGCCATCTCGGTCCCGGTTTCGTCCTGTCGGCCGCCGTGGTCGGCTCCGGAGAGCTCATCGTGACCACCTCGCTCGGCGCCGAAGCCGGGTTCGTGCTGCTGTGGCTGGTCGTCATCAGCACCGCGGTGAAGGTGTGGGTGCAGATGGAGCTGGCCCGCTGGACGATCCTCAACGGCCGTACCGCGCTGGAGGGTTACCGGGACATAGGCCCTCGCATCGGCCGGGTGGGCTGGACCAACTGGCTCTGGATCGGCATGGACTTCGCCAAGATGTTCCAGCGGGGCGGCATCATCGGCGGTACCGCGGCGGCGTGTTCGGTGATGTGGCCGATCACCGGCGAGACGCTGAGCCACCGTTCGCTCGCCGTGTGGACGGTGCTGATCACCGCGCTGGCCGTGGTCCTGCTGCGTACGGGCAGGTACAGCGTGGTGGAGCGACTGTGCGTCGCCTCCGTGGTCATCTTCACCGTCGCCACGCTGGCACTCGCGCTCGGCCTGCCCCTGACCGAATTCGGGTACGGGGCACACGAACTGGGCGAGGGCTTCAGCTTCCTCATCCCGGCGGGCACGGCCGGGATCGCGCTGGCCATGTTCGGCATCACCGGTGTCGGCGCCGACGAGATGACGACGTACACCTACTGGTGCATCGAGAAGGGCTACGCCCGATGGACGGGCCCGGACGACGGGAGCGAGGCGCGGGCCCGGCGGGCCGAGGGGTGGCTGAAGGTGATGCGCCTGGACGTCGCCGCCGGCTGGCTGGTCTGCACGCTGTGCACGCTCTCCTTCTACGTCATCGGCGCGGCCGTACTGCATCCGCAGAACCTGATCCCCGAGGGCAACTCGATGATCACCACGCTGTCCCGCGTCTACACCGACACGATGGGTCCCTGGGCCGAGTACCTGTTCCTGATCGGCGCCTTCGCCGTCCTCTTCTCGACGCTGATCGGGTCGACCGCCAGCGTGCCGCGGCTGTGGACCAACACCCTCGGACTGCTCGGTGTCATCGACTGGCACGACGTCCGGGTACGGCGGCGCACGATCCAGGTCCTGACGTGCTGCCTGCCGCCTCTGTGGGCGGCGTCCTTCCTGTGGGTGCAGTCACCGGTCCTGATGGTGCAGATCGGCGGCATCGGCGGCGGTGTCTTCCTGCTGGCCGTGGTGATCGCGGTCTGGCGGCTGCGGTCCACCGGCGTCGACAAGCGCTTCCGCGGCAGCCCGTGGCTGACGGCGGCGCTCGCGGTCAGCAGTGCGGCGATCGTGTTCCTCGGCGTCTACGGCGTGCTGGAGGTCCTCGGCATCAGCCTCGCCGGGTCCTGAGTCGGCCGGGCACGGGCGGGGTACCCGGGGTCTGCGACGGTACCGGGCGCGACGGCCGGCTGTCCGCCGCCGCACCCGGAGCCGTGGGTCGAGGGAAGGAGCGGGACGTGGGCGAGAAGGACCCGCTGCGGACGTACCGCGGCAAGCGTGACTTCGGCAGGACCAGGGAACCTCACGGCCGGGACAGGCCCTCGGACGGCGAACCGCACTTCGTGGTGCAGATCCACGACGCGAGCACGATGCACTTCGACTTCCGGCTGCAGGTCGGCGACGTGCTGAAGTCCTGGTCCGTCCCGAAGGGGCCGTCGGCCGATCCTCGTGAGAAGCGGCTGGCTCTGCCCACGGAGGACCATCCACTGGAGTACGAGGAGTTCGAGGGCGTGATCCCCCAGGGCGAGTACGGCGGCGGAACCGTCATCGTCTGGGACCACGGCACCTACCGGCCCACCAGCCACGACCGGCGTGGGCGGCCCGTGCCCTTCGAGGAGGCACTGGAGCGTGGTCACGGCACGTTCCGGCTGCATGGCTCGAAGCTGCGCGGCGAGTACGCCCTGACCCGGCTCCGCGGCGGGAAGGGCGAGGCATGGCTGCTGGTGAAGACCGCCGACGAGCGGGCCCGGCCCGGTGAGGGCGGGACGCCCGATCCGCGGCGGGCGCGGTCGGTGCGCAGCGGGCGCACGCTGCGGCAGGTGGCCGGAGCGGGGTGAGCGGCGGTGGCCGGTCTCCTGGACACGCTGTCCGCCGACGAGCGCCGATGGCTGCGTGACGCACGGCCGGGCGTGGAGCTGGCCTCCGAGCCCATGCTCGCCACGCTCAGCAACCGACGGGACTTCTCCGGCGAGTGGATCTTCGAGCGGAAGCTGGACGGTGTGCGTGCGCTGGCGGTCCGGGAGAACGGGCGGGTGGTTCTGCTCTCACGCAGCGGCAACCGGCTCAACGAGACGTATCCGGAGATCATCGAGGCGCTCGCCGCTCAGACGTGCACGGACTTCACGGTCGACGGCGAGATCGTCGCGTTCTCGCGGGGCCGTACCGACTTCGCCCGCCTCCAGCGGCGGATGGGGCTCACCCGGCGCCGGGACATCGAGGCCAGCGGCGTGGCAGTGACGTACTACCTGTTCGATCTGCTGCGGCTGGAGGGCGCCGACGCCCGGCAACTGCCGTTGCGCACGCGCAAGTCGCTGCTGCGGCGGGCCCTGGCGTTCCGCGCACCGCTGCGGATGAGCACGCATCGCAACGAGGGCGGCGCGGAGTTGCTGGCCGAGTCCTGCGCCCGCGGCTGGGAGGGGCTGATCGCGAAGCGGGCGAACAGCCGCTACCAGCCGCGCCGTTCACCGGACTGGCTCAAGCTGAAGTGCTCCCGGGAGCAGGAGTTCGTCGTCGGCGGATTCACCGAACCGGCCGGCAGCCGCGCCGGCCTCGGCGCGCTGCTGCTCGGTTACTACGAGGGTGACATGTTGCGGTACGCGGGCAAGGTGGGCACGGGCTTCGACCATCGCACACTCGCCTCCCTCCGCGAGCGCCTGGACGACCTGTCCATCGCCACCTCGCCCTTCGCCGACCGCGTCCGGGAGCCACGCCCTCACTGGGCGAGGCCGGAGCTCGTCGCGCAGATCGCGTTCACGGAGTGGACACGGGACGGCATGCTGCGCCATCCGCGGTTCCTCGGGCTGCGCGACGACAAGGCCGCGCGGGATGTCGTACGCGAGCGCGCGGCGGCGTAGCCGGATCCCGCTCAGACGCGGACGCGGATCGTGCGCAGTTCCGCGTCGGAGGCGTCCGGAAGGTTCATCCCCGCCCGCAGGCCGGTTCGCAGGTAGCGCAGGACGGGCTCGGTGAGCCGCTCGCCCGGCAGGACGGCCGGGATTCCGGGCGGGTAAGGCGTGATCATCTCGGCCGAGACACGGCCGACCGCCTGCTCCAGGGGCACGGCGCGGGCAGGGCCGAAGTACGCGTCGCGGGGGCGGCAGGTCTGCTCCATCCGCATGTCCTGCCCGCTCGGCACGTCGATGACGGGCCGGCCGTCGGCCGGCTCCGCGGCATGCGCGGCGAGGTCGCGCAGGGCGTCGAGCAGCGGCTGCGTGGTGGCGGTCGAGTCGGCGTGGGTGAGCTGGGCACTGATGCGCCGGTGGTCGACCAGGTGCATGTCGAGACGGTGTGCGCCGCGCAGCCAGTCGGCCGCTCGGTAGCCGCTCATGCCGAGACCGCTGACATCGATGACCACGGGCAGCGGGTCGAAGTCGCGGGACAGGCCGGGCCCTACGAGATCGTCGCGGCCGAGGACGTTCAGACCCGGCATCTCGTCGATGGCGGCGCGGACTTGCGCGGCGAGACGCAGCGCGCTTCGGTGTGGTCCACGGGCCATGTCCTCCTCTTGGCGACGAATTCGGGGCGGGCCGCCCATGAACTGGCGCACCGCCTAGGGACGGTCCGGAGGGTCTCCCCCGGTGGCCTCCCGGTTCGCCCGGATGCTCGGGGTGATGGGGTCGCCGGGTCCGCGCGCTCGGCCCCGGCCGGTGTCCGTGTCGTCCTCGTGCCCCTGCTGCTTGGCCTCTTCCAGGGCTTCTTCGGCCGCGGTACGGGTTGCCTTCTTGCGCCGCAGGGGGTGCTGCATGATCTTGTGCATACGGCGGCGAGTACCCGGCGCGCCGGTGTGCAGTCCCCCGTGGACCGTGCCCGGCCTTGTGGCGGCTATGACTCCGATGACGTCCGCTCGGCCCGGATGATCACGAGTTCCTCGTTCTCCTCGCGCTCGCCGACCAGCCCGGACTCCCGCAGCCACGGGAGGCGCGAGCGCAGAACCGGACCGAAGGGAATGTAGGTCCGGTCGCTCACGGCGGGCCGGAGTCCGCAGCGCGCCAGGCGGACGAGTGTCTCCTCGATGTCGTTCAGCCCCGACTGGGCCATGAGCAGCACACCGCCGGGACGCAGGACTCGCGGCGCGTCGGCACAGATCCGGTCCAGAACCGCACGCCCGTCGCGACCGGCGTTCCAGGCCCGTTCGGCGCCAGGGGCGCCCGGCCGGTGCGCGGCGGGAGTGGGGACGTAGGGCGGGTTGCTGACCACCAGGTCGAGGGACCGGTCCGGGACGGAGCCGAGGAGGTCGCCGTGGCGGACCGTGAGGCGTTCCCCGGAGCGCAGGGCGTTCAGCCGGGTGGTGAGTACGGCGCGCCAGGAGATGTCGATCGCCGTGACGTGCGCTCCCTGACGAGCGGCGCAGATCGCGAGGGTTCCGTTGCCGGTTCCGAGGTCCAGCACGTCCGCGCCCATGCTCAGTCCCTCGCCGCAGAGGGCCTGTGCGAGCAGAAAGGTGTCGGCCTGCGGCCGGTAGACGCCTAGCGGCGTCAGGAGGGTCGTCGGAGGAGGGACTGAATCCACGAGACCAGCCATGGTGGTGACTCTCCGTCCGGGCAATCGTCTCAGGTGGTGGAGAGGGCGTTTGCAGCCGACCGTCGATCGCCTGGCAGGGCACGTCCGTTTCGTCGCGCCGAGTGCCCTTCAACCGCTCCCCCACACGTCGTCCGTCACGCGAGCCCTGCTCCGCTCGTCCGAATGAAGGACGCCCCCGGCGGTCGCACGGGCGGGGCCGGTGCGACCGCTCAGGGGCGTACCGCGCGGGCGGACCCGGTCTACCGGGGGGTCTTCTTCACGCGCTCGGAGGGCCTCATGTCCTGCTGCTCCGCCTTGCCCGACATCTGTTCGCTCCGGCCTTCGCGCTCCATGGTCGTGTCGCCCATGGTCTTGCCGGTGGTCTCCTTCATCTTGCCCTTCATCTGCTTGGCCTTGCCCTTTGCCTTACCCATGGTTTTCCGTCCTTTGCGGGGAGGGTTGGACTGGCATGTCCACCCTGCGCCCCGATCCCACCCCTCGCAATTCGTGAAGGTTTCAATACGCTGAGTAATCATCCCGCGTGCCCGCGCGCGCTCGCACTGGCACACGTCAGGCCGAGTGGGGACGATGGACTCAGGCCATGCGCACAAGGGACGGCGAAGGGATGACGCGGGAGAACCACGCCAGTGCTCCGACCCGGAGGGGACGATGACGCCAGACACCCGTTCGGACGAGGTCGCCGGCTGCCCACAGGAACCGACCGCACCGGACGACCAGGCGGCCCGGATCGCCGAGTTGCGGGCGGAGATCGGCCAGTTGAAGGAGGCCGTGACCTCCCACGCCGTGGTGGACCAGGCGATCGGCATGATGGTCGCGCTGGGGCGAGTGACACCCGAACAGGGCTGGACCGTTCTGCGGGAAGTCTCCCAGCACACGAACATCAAGCTGCGCAATGTCGCGGAGCTGATCATCATCTGGGGGCAGAAAGGCGACCTCCCGCCCGAGATTCGCACCACGCTGGAAGACGCGCTCGACCGCTACGGGCCCACGCAGATCCCGGACGCCTGACCGCCCGGCCGTCATCGCCTCCGGCCAGGCCCTCACGTGTTTCGGTTCGATCCACCTGGTTAGTTCGGACACTGGCGACACACTGGCCAACCGCTCCCGGGAGGGTTCGGCAGTGAGCCCGCCACCCGGCCGCCCGGCCCGAAGGAACTCGCGCCGGGCGGCCGGGCGTTCCACCCGTCCACTCCGGCGCGAGCCAGGCATCAGGCAGGTCCGGCGAGCGCCTTCTCCCTCAGTTCGGTGCAGCACGCACTGAGCAGCCGGGACACGTGCATCTGTGAGATGCCGAGTTGCTGCGCTATGCGGCTTTGTGTCATGCCTCCGAAGAAGCGCAGGTAGAGGATGGTCCGTTCGCGTTCGGGGAGCTCCCGCAGACAGGGCTTCACGGCCTCGCGGTCGACGACCAGGTCGAACCCGGCGTCGGGCTCCCCCAGGACGTCCCCCAGCGCATAGCCGTCCTCGCTGCCCGGCAGTTCGGCGTCCAGAGAGAGGGCGGTGAAGCTGTCGAGCGCTTCGAGACCTACGCGTACGTCGTCCTCACTCATGCGCGCGTACGCGGCGATCTCGGCGACGGTGGGCCGGCGGCCGGGAGCCGACTGCGACAGTTCCTTCTCGGCGACCCGGACCCGGTTGCGCAGGTCCTGGACCCGGCGTGGCACATGAAGGACCCACATGTGGTCGCGGAAGTGGCGCTTGATCTCGCCGGTGATGGTCGGGATCGCGTAACTCTCGAAGGCACAGCCGCGATCCGGGTCGTATCGGGCGACCGCCTTGACGAGGCCGAGTGCGGCGACCTGGCAGAGGTCTTCGATGGACTCGCCGCGCCCCCGGTACTGGGTGGCGATGCGGTCCGCCATGGGCAGCCAGGCCTGGACGATCTCGTCCCGCAGCGCATCGCGATGAGGCCCCTCGGGCAGAGCGGCGAGCCTTTCGAAGGCCGCTGCCGTGTCGGGGGCGTCGTCATGCGGGTGTTGCTTCGATCTGACGGTGACTCGCATGGTGCGTCGCATCTCCCTCAGAAGGCGCCGACTGGGCAGTCACCATGGGAGGGCGCGCATGGACGGGCTCGGAACACACCCGCGATCTGGCGGACCAGCTCCCACGGACGTGCCTCCTGTCCGAAGCACTTATATGCCCATTTCCCACCATTTCACCCGGTCAAACGAGGAGAATTTTCGCGATGCTCCGCGACGAGTCATCCGTGCGGAGCTCCGTGTAGAGCGTCGATTCGGGGAACTCGGGCTCTCAGGAGGTGGAGGTCATGGTCCCCGTCTTGTTGGTCCTCCTTCTGATCCTGATCCTGTTCGGAGTGGGATTCGTGCTGGAGGCCCTGTGGTGGATCGCCGTCGCCGTGCTCGTCGTCTGGTTGCTCGGCTTCCTGATGCGCGGCACGACGGCGACGGGCTCCCGGTCGCGCTGGTACAGGTGGTGAGGGCGAGGCCCAGGGCACTTGTTCTGCGCGTGCGGCGCTGGCTCTACGCCACGCTGGGAGGGACGTACCGGCCCCGTGCGCGGACGGGTCCCTGACGCGTACGGGCGAACCCCTGACAGGGAAAAACTGCCGGCGGGTCTTTGACGGTGGGCCCGTCGGCGCGGGCGCGTGCTGATGGCCGCCGGCGACCGGCCGCTGTCAGTGGGCCCGCCTGGTGGCCCAGACCACGGTCGGCCGCTGCCGACGGGCGGTTGTTTCGGTCGGTCGCGGCGGGTACCCGCGCGAGATGGACACCGTCACGACACACATGACCCTCTCCTCCCCCGTGCTGGGCGGAGTGGTGCCGTTCCTGGTAGGGATCGTCATCGTCGGCGCCCTGATCGCCGCCGTCTGGTGGGGCCATCGGCTCCGCGAGCGCGAGCCCGCGCCGCCGCACCCCCACGAGCAGCCCCGGCCCCCCGCCTCCGGCCCCGTGCGCGAGGTGCGCGAGCGGCGCGAGCCCGTCGAGGTGCCGCGCGGCCGCCAACGGCTCACCCCGCACCAGCTGTGGGGACACGTCGGCGGCGGCTCCCGTCCCGCGATGGACCAGGAGGCGCCGACCTGGGACAAGAAGGGCAGCGGAGCGTCCGGCAGCGGCGGCCCCGGCCGGACGTGACCCTTCAGCGTCCAGGGCTCCCGCCCCCGGATGGGGCAACGGCACGCATGTGAGGGGTTCTCGGTCACGGGTACCCCGCAGGCATGGAACGCGTAGCGAAGCCCCTGACCCGGGAACCGGAACTGCCGCCGAGCCGGGGGCCACTCTCCGCGTCGGTCGCCGGACATCTGCGTCATGCACGGCCGCTGCCCGACGATGCCGCGATCGGCGACGCCGCCCCGTTCGGCGACGCCGCCCCGTTCGGGGATGATCTGCAGCTCGCCCTCCACCTCTGCTACGAGCTGCACTATCGAGGCTTCGCGGGCGTCGACGCGGACCGGGAATGGGACCCTGATCTGCTCAGGGTCCGGGCGGCGCTGGAGCGGCCGTTCCTGGCGGCTCTGCGCGCCGTGGCGTCCCGGCACGAGCATGCCGACGACGCACTGGACGAGTTGCTCGTGGAACCCGCCGACGGCCACGGGATCACGCACTTCCTCCAGGACGAGGGCGAGCTGTGGCACCTGCGGGAGTACGCGGCCCAGCGGTCGGTCTACCACCTCAAGGAGGCCGATCCGCACGCCTGGGTCCTGCCACGGCTCTGGGGCCGGGCCAAGGCGGGGATGGCGGCGGTGGAGTTCGACGAGTACGGAGCGGGCCGCGCCGAGCGCGTGCACGCCCGGCTGTACGCCGACCTCATGACCGACCTGGAGCTGGACCCGGCATACGGTCGCTATGTCGACGCGAGCGGCGCCGAGGCCCTGGCGATCGTGAATCTCATGTCTCTCTTCGGGCTGCACCGTGCGCTGCGCGGCGCGCTGGTGGGGCACTTCGCGGCTGTCGAGACCACCTCGTCGCCCGGATCCCGGCGTCTCGCCCGCGCGATGCGACGTATCGGAGCGGGCCCGGCCGCCGAGCACTTCTACCGCGAGCACGTAGAGGCCGACGCGGTGCACGAGCAGATCGTGCGCCGGGAGGTCGTCGCGGGCCTTCTTGAGGAGGAGCCCCAGCTGGACGGCGACGTGGCGTTCGGCGTGGATGCCACCGGGTACCTCGAGGACCGTTTCGCCGACCGGCTGCTGGCGGCGTGGCGGGCCGGTGAGTCGTCACTGCGTACACCCCTGAGCACGTCCACCCGCACATCCCTCCACCCATCCGTCTGACGTTTTCCCCACACGAGAGGCCGGTGGTCACCGGTGTCGACCGTCCCCGGCGAACGTCCGCGCCGGATCACAGCCCCACGCGAGGGCCCGCTGCTCGTCGAGGGTCCGGTCGAAGTCGTCCTGGAGGACGGCACGACCGTGTCCTCCGAGCGGTTCTGTGTGGCCTTGTGCACCTGTCGTCGCAGCCGCGCCTATCCGTGGTGCGACACCAGCCACCGCCAACGCCCCGAGCGCACGCATCGGGACTGAGGCGCCGCCCCCGATCCGGCTGATCGAGCGCGAACGCCTCGTGCGCCTCTCGCGTAAGGCCGCACGGGCACTCGGAGCGCATGGGTGCCTTACTCGCGCCGGCCTCGGCGGCCTGCTACGGCGTCGTCGACTACGCCGGCGGACTGCTGTCCCGGCGGATGCACTTCGCCGCGGTCACCTTTCTAGGGCAGATCGGCGGGCTGCTGCTGGCACTCGCGGTGGCTCTGGTCCTCCCCGCCGAAGCGGTGCGGCCCGCGGATGCGGCGTGGGGAGCGCTGTCGGGGATCGGCAGCGGCGCGACCATGCACTTCCTCAACCGTGGCCTGAGCCGCGAGGGGATGAGCGTCGTCGTGCCGGTGAGTGCCGTCACGGGCGTGGCACTGTCCGTGCTGTGCGGCGTCTGCTTCCTGGGCGACCGGCCCACTCGCCTGGCCTGGCTGGGCATCCTTGTCGCGGTGCCCGCGCTGTGGCTCGTGTCCGGCGCCGGTGCTCGGCACCGCGACGGTGCGGCGCAGGCGTCCGCGGATGGTCTGCTCGCCGGCCTGGGCGTCGCCGTCCAGTACATCGGGCTGGCGCAGGCCGGAGCGGGAGCGGGGTCTGGCCCGTGGTCGCGGGGCGCGTCGCCGCGGTCGTTCTGCTGCTGCCGAGCGCCCTGCGGCACGTCCGGCGGTTCAGGCAGCCGCCGACGCCGCTGGCCCAGGCGGTAGCGATCGCGGCGGGGGCGGCACTCGGCCTGATCCTCTGTCTCTGGGCGACCCGGCAGCAGATGCTGGCCCTCGCCGTTGTGCTCGCCTCGCTCTATCCAGCCGTTCCCACGGTCCTCGGCCTCGCGATGCTGCACGAGAGAGTCAGCCGCGGGCAGGTCGTCGGCCTGGTGGGCGCGGGCACCGCGACCATCCTGCTGGCCCTGGGCTGACAGCCGCTCGATAGTACGTACATTCGAATCCATGAGTAGCCTGGAGCCATGTCCCCGCACCTCCAGGGCTCGCTCTTCGACCAGAGTGACGACGTCCGTCTCGGCCCGCTGAACGGGCTGCGCCGGACCGCGCTCGGCGACGGCGCATGGATCGATCTGCTTCCAGGGTGGCTGCGGGGAGCCGACGCTCTGTTCACGCGGCTCGCCACCGAGGTGCCCTGGCGGGCCGAGCGGCGGAGAATGTACGAGCACACGGTCGACGTACCGCGGCTGCTTGCCCACTACGACGCCGACGACGTACTGCCGCACCCCGTCCTGGACGAGGCGCGGGACGCCCTTTCCTCGCACTACGCCGAGGAGTTGGGCGAGCCGTTCGTCACGGCCGGGCTCTGCTACTACCGCGACGGCCGGGACAGCGTGGCCTGGCACGGGGACCGGACCGGGCGGGGCGGGCACGAGGACACGATGGTCGCCATCCTTTCCGTGGGCGCACCGCGCGATCTCCTTCTGCGCCCTCGGCGCGGCGGCGGCAGCGTACGCCGGGCACTCGGGCACGGCGACCTCATCGTGATGGGCGGCTCCTGCCAGCGCACCTGGGAACACGCGATCCCCAAGACCACGCGTGCGGCCGGGCCCCGGATCAGCATCCAGTTCCGGCCGCACGGCGTGCACTGACCGCGGGAGCGACCCGTCTCGTCATGCGCTGTGGGGGGTGGCGGGCGTCCGGCCCCTGCGCCACCACGAGCGACGGCGGCGCGGCTCCTGGTCCGGAAGCCAGCCGAAGGCCAGGCAGCTGCCGACCACTCCGAGGAGAAGACCCACGAAGAAGCCGCCCAGGTTCGAGGTGAGCCAGGTGCCCAGGGAGAGCAGAACACCGCTGATCGAATAGAAGAGGCGCTGCGTGGGGTTGAAGAGGATCAGCAGACCGCAGATCAGCATCAGGGCGGGCAGGAGATACCCGGCCAGACCCTGCATGCCGATGTGCATGACGACCTTCAGCGACGCCTTCTGGGTGACCAGGATCTCCGCCCCGCCCAGGGTGAGCAGCAACCCACCCCAGAAGGGCCGGGCCGCCCGCCACCGCTGGAAGGCCGGCATCAGCAACCCTTGTCGCTGAAGCGGAGCTTCAGACCGGGGAGTTTGAACACCGCTGCCGTGGTGGCGTAGTTGGTCTGCCGGAGGTTGGCGATGTGGACGGTGTCGGCCTGCTGGCTGAAGACGCCCTTCGGCCCCTGGCCCCCGGGCCCGGCCTTGTCGAGGGTGCTGGCGTCGTTGCCGATCTCGATGTTCTTGAAGGCCGCGTCGCCGGAGAGTTCCGTTGAGTCGGTGGTCAGGTTGGTCGCGCTCACCTTCTCGGAGCCCTGACCCGCCGTGATGAGCAGATTCGTGCCGCCGAGATCGACGCTCTGACAGAGCTTGGTGAGCGTCGCGCTCTTGATCGCGGAGACCACCACGAGGACCTGACCTCCGGTGTCGCCCTCGTTGGGGCTGCCTTCCGCCATCTGGTCGAGGCCGCCGAACTGCGCGAAACCCTTCCCGTCGAGCTCCGTCGCGGTAACGGTGAACGGCATACCGGAGATCGCGAACTGGACACCCAGGGCCCCCTGGGCGGTGAGGATCATCAACCCCGCCGCGAGCACCGTGGCAGGCACCGCCATCACCGCGGCGCGGCGCAGGCGGACCCGCCCGCGTCTTTCGGAAGTGGAACCGCTCTCCGAGCTCTCGGCGGGCTCGGGGCTGGAACCGGTGGACGAGGTGACGTCCGGGGACGAGGCCATTTCTGCTCCCTGTGCAGTTCAGCGTGGGTAGGGCTTCAGCGGCACGGTGTCCTGGCGCGGACAGCGGCCGCGGCGCACGCCTCCTCACACCACCCGGCGAGTGCAAGGGCTTTCTCGTTACGCCGCAGTAACCGCCGTGGAAGTTACCCCCGGTAAACAACGGAGGTCAAGAAGCTTGTGGAAAAAGAAAGTTGGAAATGTGACGGACCCATGGAGGATTACTGAGTCCCCTGGTTGACCCGCGGAGCAGCGCCGCCCGACAACGGCGCCACACCGCGGCGCGGGCCGCCCATTTCCTCGCCAACTTCCTTGCTGCGCCTTGACGTTGAGCATCCCTCAGGTTTACAACTCTCCCAGGTTTCGCACGGATCCGTGGCGCCGGATCCGTTGTGCGGCGCACGTCGACCCCCGGGTTCCACGCACGTCGACTCCGGGCTGCAATCCCGTCACACGGGCGACAGATCTCCTGTGCGGCCGCACCCACTCCTCGTGGCACCGAGCACGACCGCTATCCCCGGCTGCAGCGTGCTCGGTCGCCCCGCCCCGCCGGTCCGTCGCGTACGGAGAAGGCGCGACGGGCCGGCGGCGGCCACCCTCCACCCCCGCTTCGACAGAAGAGGCATACCCCCATGCGTACTCGCACTTACCTCACCCTGGCCGGTGTCATCACGGCCCTCTCGCTGTCCGCGGCCGGCCCTGCCTCGGCGGCCGACACCCCGGTACTGACCACCGGCGGTCTCGGCGGAACGCCCGTCGCGACCGGTGACGTCCTCAGCGCCTCACTGGCCACCGGCACCAACGCCACGCTCTACTCCAGCAGCACCGGCAGGAGCGGCCTCTCCTGCTCCTCGTCGACCTTCGTCGCCGCCGTCACCGACAACCCGGCCGCACCGGGTACGGCCACCGAGTCGGTCACCCGCCACACCTTCGACAGCAGCAGTTGCACCAGCAACGTCACCGGCGTCCTGGGGGTCACCAGAATCACCGTCGACAACCTGCCCTACACCACCGCCGTGACATCGGACGGCGCCGTCACCATCACCCCGGCCGATGGCTCGTCCATCCAGACAACGGTCGTACTGCGCACGCTCCTGGGCAGCATCACCTGCGTCTACCGGGCGCCCAGCCTGTCCGGCACGGCGAGCAACACCGACAACAGCATCTCGTTCACGAACCAGCAGTTCACGAAGTTCTCCGGGTCGTCGCTGTGCTTCAGCAACGGCTACTTCACCGCCAAGTACGCCCCTGTCGTGGACACGAGCCAGGAAGGCAGCCCGGCGGTCTTCGTCAACTGACTCGTACATCCCCGTAC
>NZ_VBZC01000015.1:0-139554 GCF_005786655.1 Streptomyces montanus | reverse complement strand
AGGGAGGCGCCTCCCTCTCCCGCCCTGCGCGGTCTCACGCTTCCGACTGAGGTGAGGCGAGGCGCCTCGGCCGAGGCGCCTCGCCTCACCTCAGTCGAGGTCGCTCTTCTTGATGTAGCCCGAGTCGACGAGCACCCGCTTGTAGTTGCCCTTGTCGACGCTCACCGGTTCGAGGAGGTACGCGGGGACGACCTTCTTGCCGTTGTCGTACGTGTCGCTGTCGTTGACGACGGGCTTCTTGTTGTGGATCACCGCGTTGACCATGTACGAGGTGATGAGCGCGAGCTCACGGGTGTCCTTGTAGACGGTCTCCGACTGCTCACCGGCGATGATCGACTTGACCGAGGGCACCTCGGCGTCCTGCCCCGTGACGATGGGCAGGGTCTTGCCCGCCTTGCCGTAGCCGTGTGATTTCAGCGCCTTGATGATGCCCAGCGACATGCCGTCGTACGGCGAGAGGACCGCATCGACGCGCTCGGTCCCGTAGTGGGAGTCGAGCAGGTCGTTCATGCGCTTCTGGGCCCTGACGCCGTCCCAGCGCAGCGTGGTGATCTTGTCGAGCTTCGTCTCCCCGGACCGCACGACGAGGTCGCGGTTCTGGATGTAGGGCCGCAGGACTTTCATCGCGCCGTCGAAGAAGAACTTGGTGTTGTTGTCGTCCGGGGAGCCGGCGAACAGCTCGATGTTGAACGGGCCCTTCCCGCTGCCGTTGACCAGTCCCAGTTGCTCGATGATGTGGTTGGCCTGCAGCTCGCCGACCTTCTCGTTGTCGAAGGTGGCGTAGTAGTCGACGTCGGGGGTGCCCAGGAGCAGACGGTCGTACGAGATCACGGGTATGTGGGCGGACTCCGCTCTTCGCAGGACGTCGTTGAACGAACGTCCGTCGACCGCGGCGATGACCAGTGTGTCCACACCCTGGTCGATCATGGTCTGCACCTGCTCGACCTGGGTCTTCGGATCGTCTTCCGCGTACTTCAGGGTCGCGCCGTAACCGAATTCCTTCATCTGCTTCACCATGTTCCGACCGTCGTCGATCCACCGTGGGGACTTCGTCGTGGGCATGGCTATGCCGACGCTCTTGTCTCCTCCGCTGCCCGCGTCGCCCTCCTCGCCGCACGCGGCGAGAGAGACGGAGACGACCGCGGACAGGACCGCGGCTACGGTGGTGCGGACGCGCATGCTCATCGTTCCTCACAGGGTGAAAGACATCCGCAGCGCGCGGTTCCAGGGCGGGCAAATCCCCAGGTGCGTCCCAGGGGTCGCGGCGCCGAGGCCGTACCGAGGCTGCGTGGCAGGAGTTCGGGGCGCCTCACCGGAGCGGTTCGCACGATTCATACGTCCTATGTGGTTCGCCAGGCGGACCGACGCCCGATACGTGGAGTTCTCCGGAGTCGGCTGTGATCGCCGGGTCGCGCTGAGGTTGTGCGAGATGGTGCGGCGAGATGGTGTAGCGTCAGACCGCTCGGTATGTGCATCGGCGCGGCCTTCCGCGAACACCCGCACACGAGCAGGCCGGGGTGACCGGCCTCACGCGCGCGGCCTCGAACATGGATGCGCGGCAGCGTATCCGGTTTTCGGCCCCCGCGGCGCCCCTCGTGTCACATTCGTTGCGAGGGCGCACGATGAACGAGACTCCGGGTCGTGGGGCGGTGCCCCTTCCTGAGATGTGACCTGGTCTTCCGCCTACGCTTCGTGCGCTGCCAGTTGAGCGACCAGGTGGTCGGCGAGCTCTCGAACCTGGGGCATCAGGCCGTCCCAGGACTCCCTCTCGTCTCCGAGGTAAACGGACCGCGCATGCGCCAGTACGGGTCGGTGCCGGGCCTGGAGGCGGTCGAGTACCCATGCGGCCGCCGCGTCCTTGGAGGTGATCGTCCCGGTCTCCAGGGTCGTCCGGATGCGCGCGAGGGTCAGCAGGACGTTGCGGGAGTCCGACTCCAGATCGGCGCGCAGCTCCGGCACGCCGGCGACGATCGCCCGCCGCAGGTCCTCGTGCGGTACGGGCGCGAGGACCTCCGCCGGGGGCGGGCCGGACCACGCGGCGTTCCCGAGCAGCACCATCGTGATCAGCGGTGCCAGATCGGGGGTCGGTGCCGGTGCCGGCACCACGCCCCGCTCGAACTCCTCCCGCAGCCACTCGCCGTAGAGGAACTCGCCGCGGGGCGGGTAGCGCCAGGGCTGGACATCGCTCTGGGCCACGACGGTGAGCTCGACCGGGCGGGCGGAACCGCTCCAGGCCCCGGCGCCGGAGACCTCGAGGAGCCCTTGGACCAGGGCCCGCCGCTCGCGCTCCGTCGTACGCCGCCTCAGGACCACGAACACGTCGAGGTCGCTGCTCGGCCTCAGGCCACCGAGTACGGCGGAACCGTGTGCGTAGACGCCGACGACGTCCGTCCCGAACAAACGGTGCACCAGACGCAGGACGTCCTCGGTCTGAGGTGAGCGGTCGGTCACGGTTCGGATCGTAGGGGCCGGGCGGCTTGCGGGCACGCCGATTTCGGACCGTTCCCCGGTCGTGGTGGTGACGGCCGGAGTGAACCGGGGAAGTCGAACCGGAGGAAGGTGCAATCCGGGTCAAGCCGAGGGCGGCGCATGGACACGAACGTGTGGGTGGTGGTCCTTCTCGTCGCGGCTCTGCTGGCCGCGATGCTCGCCGTGGCGGTCGCGCTGCTCGTCCGACTCGTCAGAACCCGGCGCGCTCTGCGCCGTGCCGGGTTTCCGACGGGCGCGCCGTGGGTCTTCTGGGGAGCCGTCGCCTACGTCGTCCTGCCGGCCGACCTCCTGCCCGATCCCGTCTACCTCGACGACATCGGCGTCCTGCTCCTGGCCCTGAGGTCAATGCGTACGTCCGCGGACCCGCGGCTCTGAAGCGGCCGTGCGTCTGCTTGGCTGTCTGGCTTCAGGCAGGTGAGTTCGAGGTTCGGGACGGTCACGGTCATGCGGGAACACATTCACCAAGTCGCCGACGGCGTTCATCTGGTGCACGGCAGCAACACCAACTGGGTGATCCTCACCGACGGTGACGCCGTCACCCTGGTGGACACCGGCTACCCCGGAGACCGAGAGAAGCTCCTCGCATCACTGTCGACGCTTGGCCACTCGCCCGAGGCGGTCACGGCCGTACTCATCACCCACGCGCACAACGACCACCTCGGCTCGGCCGAATACCTCCGCGGTACGTACGGCACGCCGGTCTACGCCGACGAGGCCGAAGTCCCGCACGCACGCCGGGACTTCCTCCACCAGGTGACCATCGGCCAGGTCCTGAGCAACGCCTGGCGTCCCGGCGTCGTGCCGTGGGCGGTGCACGCGCTGCGGTCCGGCGGCACCACCCACATCCCGGTCGCGAGCCCCCAGCCGTTTCCCACCGCCGGCCCTCTGGACCTGCCCGGCCGCCCCGTTCCCGTACCCACCCCCGGACACACCGCCGGCCACAGCGCCTTCCACCTGCCGGAAGCGGGGATCGTGATCTCCGGCGACGCGCTGGTCAGCGGTCATCCCACCTCGCGCGTCAAGGGACCGCAGTTGCTGCCTCTCATGTTCGACCGCGATCGACAGGGCACGGTGGCCGCGCTGGACGTCTTCGAAGCGCTCTCGGGTGACGTACTGCTGCCCGGGCACGGCCCGGTTCACCGGGGTTCCGTGCGCGAGGCGGCGCGGCGCGCGCGTGAGCGGGCGTCCTGACGGTCGCGGCTGTACGGGTTCGAGGCTGTACGGCTTCGAGGCCCTCGGCCCAGGACGTCCGACTGCCGCCGACGGTGAGCCGGGGAACCCCCACTCACCGGTGACACGTTGTCCCGGCAACGCCCTTCGGGGCGGGTACGGCGACCCGGCACCCCGACAGGCGGCAGCGCGATGAGTGAGTTGGTTCCCGGAGGCAACCTGCCCTTGCCGAGCGGCACCCTGACGCTTCAGGTGCCGGGTCCGTTCGACGTGTCCGCGCTCATCACCGACGACAGCGGCAAGGTGCGCGGTGACGGCGACTTCGTGTTCTACAACCAGCCGGCCGCTCCCGGGGCGCGGCTGAGCGGCGAGACGCTCAGCGTCGACCCGCCCGCGCTGCGGCCCGGGGCGAGCCGGGTCACCGTGGTCGTCAGTCCCGCCGAGCCCGGCACTCCCCTGGGCCGGCTTCCCGCCCCGAGCCTGCGCGTGGCCGGGCCCGGCGGCCGTGTTCTCGCCAGGTTCACCCCACCTCGCCCCCAGCGGGAAACGGTGCTGCTGCTCGCGGAGATCTACCGCCGCGGCACGACGTGGAAGCTCCGCGCACTGGGGCAGGGGTACGCGGACGGGCTCGCGGGCATCGCACGGGACTTCGGAGTAGCGGTCAGCGAGGACGCCGCGCCGGCGTCGGCGCCACCCGTCGGTGCCGGGGCGTCCGGCACCAGGGCCACGGGGCGATCGGCCACGGCGGCCGGAGGCGCTGGCGCCCCCTCCCCCGACGGCTTTCTCGGCATCGTCAACTCCGCGCGTGCCGCTGCCGGTTCCCCACCCGTGGCCCTCGACACCCGCCTCACCGCCGCCGCCCACGCGCACGCCGCCGGCATGGCGGCGCGGGGGCGCCTCGGCTCCGAGGGCGCGGACGGGCTCTCCCTGTACCAGCGCGTGACCGCGGGCGGGTACACGTATCTCACCGTCGGCGAGCACCTCGTCTCCGGTCCGCGCACCCCGGCCGAGTTCGTGGAGTACTGCCTTTCGGACGGGCAGTCCCGCGGCACGCTCCACGATCCCGCGTTCACCGAGGCCGGTGTGGCGTACGTCGCCGACAGCCGTTCCGGCACGCTCTACTGGACGGCGCTGTGGGCCCGCCCCTTCACGCCCGACGGGCTCGCCCGGACGGCCGCCGAAGTCATCGCGCTCACGAACGCCGAACGCACCTCGGCCGGGCTGCCGCCCCTGGCCCTCGATTCCCAGCTCACCGCGGCGGCGCAGGGGCACAGCGCGGACATGGTCGCCCGCGCCTTCTACTCCCACACCTCGCCCGACGGCAGTGAACCCTGGCACCGGGCCGCCGCCGCGGGCAGCACCCGGCGCACCATCGGCGAGAACATCGCCTGCGGCCAGCGCTCCCCCGCCGAGGTGGTACGCGGCTGGATGAACAGCCCCGGCCACCGCGCCAACATCCTCAAGCCGGCCTTCACCCACATAGGCGTCGGCTTCGCGGGCGGCGGCTCGGCGGGTACGTACTGGACCCAGCTCTTCGGCGCCTGAGCCGAAGAGCATCGCTCCGTATCGCCGCAGGTCAGAGGCCTGTTAACGGTGATGACAACGGTCACCGATGCAGCCTTTGCCGATCTCCGCGAGGTGCGCTTCACTGCGTGGAGTCGGCCACCGAATCCAGGGGGAAACAATGACCAGCGCACACCATGACCACGGGCCGGGCGGGCACGCCGGGCACGCGCACGGTGTGTCCGCGGACGCGGACCGCCGCTGGCTGGCGATCGCGCTGACCCTGATCGCCTCGTTCATGGCGGCCGAGGTTGTGATCGGTGTCCTCGCTCAGTCGCTCGCCCTGATCTCGGACGCGGCGCACATGCTCACCGACGCCGTGTCCATCGTGCTGGCGCTCGTCGCGATGCGGCTGGCCGCGCGCCCGGCCCGCGGCGGTTTCACCTACGGCCTCAAGCGGGCGGAGATCCTGTCCGCGCAGGCGAACGGGCTCACGCTGCTGCTGCTCGGCGCCTGGCTGGCGTACGAGGCCGTGCACCGGCTGATCGATCCGCCCGAGGTGGAGGGCGGGCTGGTGTTCGGTACGGCCCTGGCCGGGATCCTGGTGAACGTCCTGGCGGCCTGGTGCATCTCGAAGGCCAACCGCTCCTCGCTCAATGTGGAGGGGGCCTACCAGCACATCCTCAACGACCTGTTCGCGTTCATCGGCACCGCCGTCGCCGGTCTCGTCGTGCTGCTCACCGGGTTCGCGCGGGCCGACGCCATCGCGACGCTGGTCGTGGTCGTCCTCATGGTGAAGGCGGGCTACGGGCTCGTACGGGAGTCCGGGCGGATCTTCCTGGAGGCGGCGCCGGCGCATCTCGACCCGGACAGCATCGGGGACCGGCTGGTCGCCCACGACGCGGTGGCCGAGGTGCACGACCTGCACGTGTGGACGATCACCTCGGGCCAGCCCGCGCTGTCCGCGCACGTCCTCGTCGACCCCGTCGCGGACTGCCACACGGTGCGCCGGGATCTGGAGAAGACCCTCCAGTACGACTACGAGATCAGCCACACCACCCTTCAGGTCGACCACGCCCCGGCGGAGGTGCTCGAGGTCCGCACGAGCGCCGTCGACGACACGCACTGCGAGGCCCCGCACGGACCGGTGCACCGCCACGGGCCGCACGCCCACTGACCGGACCGGACCGGGGTCGGGGCGTGGATCGGGAGTGTGGCCAGGACGGCTACTGCGCGCTGGTGCCCCGCAACTTGCGTAGCTCTCCGCCGACTTCGGTGCGCAGGTCCTTGAGGAGGGCGGGCTTGGCGCCGATCGCCCACTTCGGGCCCACGAGGTACGTACCGCCATAGACAGCGGCGGCGTCGAGCCACGTCTCCTTGAACTTCTCCGCCGGGAACGTCGTGACGGTCCAGTCACCACGCGCGGTCCTGCACACGCCTTCACGGAGTTCGTCGGCCTCGATGCGGATCTCCGCCTTGCAGCCCGTCAGCGACGCGATCTTCTCGACCTTCGCCGGTGCCGGGGAGACGGTCTTCGGGCTCGGCTTGCTCTGCGATTTCGCGGAGTCGGCCGAACACCCCAACAGCAGGGGACTCAGCAGGGCGGCCGCCGCGACGGTGCACAGGGAGCGGAGGCGAGGGCTCGTCACCGTGGTTTCCTTCCTGGATTTCCTGGACAAGGACGGGATTCCACAGGGGATACGTGAGGCGGCGTCGGAGCGTTCAACACGGCCTGACCGCCCGTGATTCGCCGAGGGCAGAACGCGATCCCCTTCCCGACACGCGCCACACTCCTAGGCTGGAGAGGTGAGCAGCCACGCGTCGAACCAAGCCCGCGTCATTCCCCTGCGACCGGTTCGGACGGAGCCCGCCGGGCCCGCCAAGCCCGCCGGGCCGGCCCAACAGCCCGGGTCACCCGGGCCTGCCGTCAAGGAGCCGCTGTGGCGGGACGTCGTGGGTGACGTCCTGCGGCGCGAGCGGCTCGCTCAGGAACGAACGCTCAAGGACGTCGCCGACGCGGCCCGCATCTCGATGCCCTACCTCTCCGAGTTGGAGCGCGGCCGCAAGGAGGCCTCGTCCGAGGTCCTCGCGGCCGCCGCGCACGCGCTCGGCCTCGGTCTCGCCGATCTACTCTCCCTGGCCCACGGTCAACTCGCCCAGCCGGCACGGCCGCTCAGGGCCCGCACCGCACCCCGGCCCACCGAGGTGCAGTCGCGGCTGAGCCTCATTCGTCTCGCCGCCTGAGCGAGCACCGTCGTGCCCCGTAGGGGCGCGGGGAACCGCACGACCAGCGACGACGAACCCGCGGCTTCGAACCGGCCCTCCAGCGGAGAGCTCAGGCGGCGGCCACCAGCCGTCGGCTGAGCACCTCGTCGGCGAGTCCGTACGCCACGGCCTCCTGCGCGGTGAACACCTTGTCGCGGTCCATGTCGGCGCGCAGGGTCTCCACGGAGTGGTGCGTGTGCAGGGACAGCACCTCCTCAACCTGGGAGCGGATGCGCACCATCTCCTTGGCCTGGAGGCTGAGGTCGGAGACCGTGCCCCGGGCGCCGCCGCTCGCGGGCTGGCCGAGCAGCACCCGGGAGTGCTCCAGGACGAACCGCCGTCCTGGGTCGCCCCCGGCCAGGAGCACGGCCGCGGTCGAGGCGGCCTGTCCGACGCAGAACGTCGAGATGGGCGCGCTGACGAAGCTCATGGTGTCGTAGATCGCCATCAGCGAAGTGAACGAGCCGCCGGGCGAGTTGATGTAGATCGCGACCTCCCGCTCGGGCGCGGACGACTCCAGGTGGAGCAGCTGCGCGATGACGACGTTGGCGACGCCGTCGTCGATCTCGGTACCGAGGAAGATGATCCGCTCGGACAGCAGTCGGCTGTAGACGTCGTACGCGCGCTCACCGTGGGGGGTGCGCTCGACGACGTTCGGAATCGTGTACTGGGCCATGTCAGAGTCCCATCCGTCGCTTCGAGGTGGCCGGGCGGACGTCGTCGAGGGACTCGACGACCCGGTCGACCATTCCGTACGCCATCGCCTGCTCGGCCGTGAACCAGCGGTCGCGGTCGCCGTCGCGGGAGATGGTCTCCTCGGTCTGGCCGGTGTGTTCGGCGGTGATCCGCTCGATGGTCTGCTTGGTGAACTGGAGGTTGTCCGCCTGAATGGCGATGTCGGCCGTGGTGCCGCCGATACCGGCCGAGGGCTGGTGCATCATGATCCGCGCGTTCGGCAGCGTGTAACGCTTGCCGCGTGTCCCGACGGTGAGCAGGAACTGCCCCATGCTCGCGGCGAATCCCATCGCGAGGGTCGCCACGTCGTTCGGGATGAGCCGCATCGTGTCGTAGATCGCCAGGCCCGCGTGGACGGATCCGCCCGGGCTGTTGATGTAGAGGCCGATGTCGGTGCGCGGGTCCTCCGCGGAGAGGAGGAGCAGCTGGGCGCAGACGCGGTTCGCGGACACCTCGTCGACCTGGGTACCGAGGAACACGATGCGCTGATTGAGGAGTTGGCCGGCGAGGTGGTCGTCGAAGCGTGACGGAGGGGTGTCTCCCTCCTCCGCCCTGGGTGCCAGGGCCAGGGCCGGGGCCCAGCCGGTGCCGGGTCCGGTACCGAGTCCCGTGCGGAATGGTGCCATCGTTCCTCCTGGTGGTGGCGCGGCTCGCATCGCCGCGATGTCTCCACCCTCGGCCCGGCGACGGGGGAGCGGAAGGAATCTTGGCCCGCAGCAGATTCGCCGACGGCAGAGGCCACGGCCCGGGGAGGGGCTACTTCGTCACCACCAGCGAGAACTCGTACAGGTCACCCCGGCACAAGGATTCGCCGTACTCCACGACATGGCCGGTCTCGTCGTACGCCGTGCGCCGTACCAGCAGGGCGGCGGAGCCCTCCCCGACGCCGAGCAGCCGGGCTTGACGACCGGTCACGTTCACCGCCCGGATCTGCTGCGTCGCCCGCACCACGCGGACGCCCTGGGTGATCTGCAGGGCCTCCGACAGCGAGCCTTTCAGGAGTGACTCGTCCAGGTTCGGAAACCGCTCGGCGGAGAGGTAGACCGTCTCCAGGCAGATGGGGAAGTCGTCGCCGAGGCGCAGCCGTTCGATGCGGTGGAGTGTGGTGCCGGGGTCCACGCCCAGGGCCGTGGAGTGGTGCAGGTCGGCCTCGACCAGCTCCGCGGCCAGGAGTTCGGAGCTGGGCCGGTAGCCACGCGAGCGCAGGTCCTCGGAGAAGGAGGTGAGCGTCGACGTCTTGGTGATCTGGGGGTGTGAGACGAACGTCCCCACGCCTCGCACGCTGCGGATGAGGCCGTCCTCGCGCAGCGCCTGGAGCGCGCGCCGGGCGGTTGCTCTGCTGACGTTGTACCGCTCGGCCAGCTGCCGTTCGGTGGGCAGCGCCTCGTCGGGCCGCATCCGTGCGATGTCGGCCTGGAGCCGACGCCGCAGCGCCTCGTGCTTGTAGGACTCCATCGACTTCATCTGCTTCATCGATTTCGTCGACTTCATCGCCCGGCCGTCGTCTCCGCGCCTGTCCTCGACCGTCACATTCACTCCGCGGTTCGCACGTGTCCGCTATCCCCGAGGGGCGCGGTAACGGGGCATCAGCGTACGCACCACGTCCAGGGTCGACCGGGCGGCGTGCGGTCCGGGCGTCGTCACCTCACTCCGGCCGGCGATCCACCCCTCCTCCCAGTCGATCAGGGAGGCCTCGAACTCCTCGGCCCGGTAAGGGGATCCGGTCTCGATGGCCCGGCCGATGTGCTCGTACCAGCGCCGCCAGCGGGGAAGGTGGAAGGAACGGACCAGGCCGGCCCAGTGCCGCCCCGAGTAGTCGTGCAGTTCGCTGCGGGCGTGGCCCCAGAGCGTGAGGATGCGCCGCGCGTCGGCCTCGTACAACTCGGCCTCGGCGGGCGTGGATGCCCAGCTCCTGGCGTCGGCCAGCCAGGCGTCCAGCCGGTACTCCGGCCGGGTGGCCAGCAGTTCGTCCAGATCCTCGATGGTGGCGAGAAGCGCCCTGGCGGCGGAGTCGAAGCGGTCGGCGTCCCGTGCCAGGGCCGCGTCCGCCGCCCGCCACTGCTGCTCGCATGCCGCATGAGTGAGTACCTGCGCCGTGACGTCGCACAGGTCGCGGCCGAGCGGGCCCGCGCTGTCCTCCTCCGTCGCCTCACCGGCCAGGAGCGTCCACGCCTCGTCCAGCCCCGGTGGAACGGTGGGTGACGCGGGCGCCGCCAGGTGCACCGGGAGCTCAGGACGCATATCGCCCGCCGGAGTGGGCCGGCAGACGATGACCGAGCCCGGTGGTCCGGGGCCGTCCGCGGCGTAGACGGTGTCGTGCAGCAGTTCCCAGGCGCGCAGCAGCCCGGGGCTCACGCGGCCGTACCGGGCCCGGGTCCAGCTCTCCAGCCACACTCGTACGTCCTTGATGCCGCCCTGCCAGGCGACGTCCGCCAGCAGTTCGTACAGGACCGGGTCTCCGCCGAAGGCCTCCATGCTCGCGCCGATTCCGGAGAGCGAACTTCCGCGTGGGTCGGCGCGTGCCCGCGCGGCTCCGGTGGCGATCTCGTCCAGCCGTCCGTAGAGCCCGGGCCGCCCGCCCAGGTTGTGCAGCATGCACCACACCCATGGCTTTCCCCGGTACCCGTCGGTGTCGCGCCAGACCGGCCGGTGCTCGGCCCACAGGTCGAGGATCAGCATCCGCTCGTCCGGGATCGCGTCGAGGAAGGCCCGGGTCCGCTCGGCCGTCCAGTAGTCGGAGCGGTAGGAGAAGGGCCACGCCTGCAGCACCCAGGTCGCCCGGTCGTCCACCGCGGTCATGGCACCGTGCACGGCCTGCGCGACGCGGGCGATGTCCGCGGGATCGGTCACGGGGGGCGTCGTCTCGATGAACGGATCGGCGGCGTAGAGGTGGTCGGTGCCGAAGAGCCGGGTCTGCTCGGTCAGCAGCGCGGTGCCGAACTCCTCGAACAGCGGGTCGCGCGGGTCCAGTACACCGACCTCGAAGTCCCACCAGGGAAGGGTCGTCGACCGGGCGCCCCGGACCGCGATCAGCTCCCGGGGGACATGCCCGGAGAAGCCCTGGAGGACCGGCCGCATGCCCAGTGAGCGCTCCCGGTCCAGGATGCGGCGGCCGAGGTCCGCGTGGCCGTCGATCCAGCTCTGGGGCAGTGGGCCGCCCCAGCCGTCGAGCGAGGAGAGCCAGTTCCAGGGAAGGTAGGCCGGGCCGCCGAGGAACTGCCGGGCTCTGTCGTCGTCGAGGCCCGCGTTCAGCAGTGCTCGTTGCCAGGCCGCCTCCATGCCGGTCATCGCCAGCGGGGTGGTCACGCCGTGCAGGGCCATCCAGTCGATGTGACGCTCCCAGCGCGTCCAGTCCCAGAACGCCGTGGTGTATCCGAAGGTGCAGACGTTGAAGTGGTAGCGGTGGCGGTAGGGGGAGGTCGTCCGGGCGGCCGTGCCGGTGCGCGGCAAGCGGTCGGGCAGCCGGGGGACGGGGGCGTCCCAGGTGATCTGCGTCCGGCAGGCGGTCCGCAGATACCAGCGCAGCGCCGACGCGACCGCGACACCGCTGGACCCGCGCAGTACGACGCCTCCCGGCCCGGCGTCGGCCTCGTACCAGTCGGGCCCGCCCTCCCCCGGGACCACGTCGGCGGTGAACTCGGCGGCGCGGTCACCGAGCAGTCGCTGAAGCAGGTGCTGGGCTGCCTGGTTCTCCGGCGCCTGTGGTACGTACCACATGAGCCTCAGGCTAAGTCGGTCGTTTCCTGACGGTCAAGGAAATGCACTGCCCTATCGGTGAGTTGGTACGAGGACTGTGCAGCTGCCCGGGCCTCTGGTACGGTCCACAGCCACGCCAGCCGCTCACACCAGCCACCACCTCCGAGGAGAGGACGGCCAGGACAGAGTGATGCAGCCGACCCCGAGCACCGCGGGCGCACCCATGAGCGCCGATCTCGCCTACTTCGCCGCTCTCCAGGCGAACCTCACCGAGTTGGCCACCGCCGAGCAGCCCGCCATCGAGCGCGCCGCCCGGGCCGTCGCGCACAGCATCGCCGCCGGGGGCGTCGTCCACTACTTCGGCAGCGGCCACTCGCAGCTGGTGGCCATCGAACCGCTGCAGCGCGCGGGCGGCCTCGCACCGGTCAACGTCATCGCCGACCCGGGACTCTCCCCCACCGCCCCTCGGCACGCGGGCGCGGCCGAACGCGTCAGCGGCTACGCCGCGGCGATCCTGCGGACGGCGGACATCAGGAAGGGCGAAGTGGTGGTCGTCATCTCCAACTCCGGCATCAACGCGGTGCCGGTCGAATTCGCCCTGGGCGCCCATGAGTTGGGTGCGACCGTCGTCGCCGTCACCAGCCGGGCCCACTCACTGGCCGCCGAGTCCCGGCACACCGACGGGCGGCGACTGCTCGACGTCGCCGACATCGTCATCGACACGCACGGCCGCCCCGGTGACGCGGTGGTGCCCCTGGGCGACCTCACCGTTGGCGCCCTGTCGACCGTCGTGGGGGCGGCGATCGTCAACGCCCTGACCTGCCGGGCCGCCCAGCTGCTCGCCGAACACCACGGGCAGGCACCGCCGTTGATTGTCAGTCAGAACACGGGCGACGACGCCGAGCACCACAACAGCGCGCTGCTGGAGAAGGTCAAGGACCGCTGTCCGCGGGGCTGAGGCACCGGTCCGCCCGACGAGGCCCCGCTGGGAGGCCGATGATGGAGAGTACGCACCGGGTGCGCCGCCGCGTTGCCGGGGCGGTCTGCGCCGTCGCGCTCATGCTGCCGCTCACCGCGTGCGACGCGCTCACCCCGGGCAGCGCGGCCGCGGTTCCGGGACCGCGCAGCGTGCCGTCCTCGACCGCCGTGCCGGACGACGACATCACCCTGCGTCTGCAGTTCGCCGATGCCCCGCCGATGGTCGACGCGCTGATCGCCGCGTTCGAGAAGGACCACCCCGGCATCAGCGTCGAGCCGCAGTACAAGACGTTCACCGACTACGTCCAGAACCTCAAGCTCACCATGACCTCCGACAGCGCCCCCGACATCGCGCAGTACGCGGTCGGGATGACCGACCTCGCGGCGGACGGCCACATCCTCGACCTGGCGCCGTACCGGGAGGCATACGGCTGGGACGACTCCATTCCCCCGGTCAGCCTTGACCAGCTCACCGCAGGGCAGAACAGCAAGGCCACCGGCGGGCGCGCCCTGTTCGGGGTCCCGGCCGGACTGTCGATGACCGGCATCTACTACAACAAGGAGCTCGCCGAGCGGGCCGGGATCGACGGGCCGCCCCGCACCCTGGCGGAGTTCGAGGACCAGCTCGCCGCCGCGAAGGAGAAAGGCCTGACGCCGCTCGGCGTCGGCGCCCTCGACACCGGCGGCCTGCACCTGTGGGCCGCTCTCCTCAACCAGACCATGCCCACGGACGACTACTGGGACTGGGTCAACGGCACCAAGGGCGCCACCATCGAGAACAAGGCCGGGACCACCGCAAGCGAGCTCGTCGTCGAGTGGGGCCGCAAGGGGTATTACAACGAGTCCGCCAACGGCACCGCTCAGATCGACTCCACCGCCCAGTTCACCAAGGGCGACAGCGTCTTTCTGATCAACGGCAACTGGGCGGCCGGACAGCTGGCGACCGCCATGGGAGACAACGTCGGATTCTTCCCGATGCCGGGCGAGCAGGCCGACGCCCCCACGGTGGCCTCCGGGTTCAGCGTCGCCTACGCCGTCTCGTCCCGGACCGAACACCCCGAGGCGGCAGGCGCGTTCCTCGACTTCCTGACCTCGCCCGAGGCCGGCCAGATCATCAGCGACAACGGCTTCCTCCCGCCCAACCCCGAGGCCGTGGCGAAGCCGAAAGGCGTGCTCGCGGACGTCGCGGAAGGCCACCGGCGGGCCGTCGCCGACGACGGGATCACCACCTTCCCCGACTTCGCCGCGCCCGCCATGCTCGACCGGCTGCGCTCCGGCGTCCAGAAGCTCATCGCGGACCGCATCGAGCCCGCGGACTACCTCGACTCACTTCAGGACGCGTGGGAGGAACACCATGCGGAGTAGACCGCCGGTTCAGCCCTCGGACTCTCCCAGGCGCAGCCCGTGGCGCGGATACGTGTATGTGCTGCCCGCCTTCGCCGTCTACTTCGCCTTCGCGGTGCTGCCCGCCCTGCACACGGCGTATCTCTCACTGTTCGAGTGGGACGGTGTCACGCTGGGCGATTGGGTCGGCCTGGGCAACTACCAGGAGATCCTCCAGGACGCCGTGCTGCGCCGGTCCGTGTTCAACGCCCTGGTGCTGGTGGTGTTCTTCTCCTTCGTGCCCATCGTGATCGGCCTGGCGATGACCGGCCTGCTGGCCCGTTACCGGCGGCCCGGCATGGGGGCGTACCGCTTTCTGTTCATGCTGCCGCAGGTCGTCCCACTCGTCGCGGTCGGTGTGACCTGGCGGTGGCTCTACGGGGACGACGGGCTGGTGAACCAGTCGTTCCGCGCGGTCGGTCTGGACGGGGTGACGCGGGCATGGCTTGGCGACTTCGGCGCCGCGCTGATCGCCGTGGGCCTCGTCGGCACCTGGGTGCTGAGCGGGCTGTGCATGATGCTCTTCCTCAGTGGTGTGCAGAAGGTGGACCCCAGCCTGTACGAGGCGGCCCGGATCGACGGTGCGGGGCCGGTCCGGGAGTTCGTGTCCGTCACCCTGCCGCACCTGCGCGGTGAACTCGCCGTCGCCATGACCGTGACGACGGTGGCGGCGCTGGCCAGCTTCGACATCGTGTACGTGACGACGAACGGCGGGCCGGGCGAGCAGACCACCGTTCCCGGCCTCCTCGTGTACCGGCTGGCGTTCTCCGAGGGCAAGGTGGGGCTCGCCGCCGCTCTGGCCGTCGTACTCGGCTGTCTGATCCTCGGGATCGTCTACCTCATCAACCGTCTGTCGAGGTCGGAGACATGAGCACCGCCACGCGATCCGAACGCTGGTCCGGCTACGCGCTCCTGACCGTCATGGCGATCGCCGTCGTGATCCCGTTCCTCAGCGTCTTCCTCGCCTCCCTGCAGCCCGCGGGGACGCCGGTGGTGGGTCTGACCTGGCCGGAGCGGTGGAGCTGGGACAACTACGAGCAGGCGTGGTCGGTGGCCGGGTTCTCCGACCTCATCCGGCACAGCCTCACCATCGCCGTCGGTGTCGTCCCCGCCTCCCTGGTTCTCGCCGCGCTGGCGGGCTACGCGCTCGGCACGATGCGGCTCCCGGGCGGCAACGCGGTCGCGGCCTTCTTCATCGCCGGCCTCACCATCCCGGTCGAACTGATCGTGGTCCCCCTCTACTTCGACCTGCGGGGCCTCGGTCTGACCAACTCGTACCTGGGCGTGATCCTGGTGGAGATCGCGCTGTTCATGCCGTTCAGCGTGTTCTGGATGCGCACCCACTTCCAGTCCACTCCCACGTCGCTGGTGGAGGCGGCCCGCATCGACGGCGCCTCGTCGGCCACCATCCTGCTGCGGATCCTTCTCCCCCTGGCCCGGCCGTCGTTGATGACGCTCGGTCTGCTCGTCTTCATGTGGTCGTGGAATCAGTTCCTGCTGGTGCTGGTCCTCATCCAGGACACCACCAAGCACACCGCCCCGGCCGGCCTCGGCTTCTTCGTCGGTCAGAACAGCACGGACATTCCCACACTGGCGGCGGGCACGATCATCGTGATGCTGCCGATCCTGATCCTCTTCGTGATCTTCCAGCGCAGCTTCATCGCGGGGCTGCTCCAGGGGGCGATGAAGGGATGAGACGGCTGCACGGGGCCCAAGGACGATGCGCCCCGGTCATGCCGCCTTCGCGGCCTGGAGTGTGGCCGCCGCCCACTCCATGACCAGCCGCTGGTACTCCTGCCGCTGGTCACCGCTGAGCGTGCCGCCGGTGCGCAGCCACAGGGCCCGGATCTCCTCGTTGACCTCGTCGGCCGATCGCCCGGTGGAGAACGGAGCACGATGTGGAGTGGCGGACATGTCGTGAATCATAGGGGGGCGGGCGTGAAGGCCATGTGAGGAGTCATGGTCACCGCGGCTGCTCTCCGGTGTCATTTCAGGGGTGCCGGCTTCACGCATCGCCGGACCCGAGCACGAGTACCTGGATCGCCAGGACCGCCGCACCCCGCGCCCAGTCGTGGAAGTCGGCCACCCTGGTCTCAAGGTTGACCGGCTCCGACCGTGGGTGGCGGTTGGCGACGATGGCCTCCTCGACCGCCGGCCCCGCCACGTCGACCAGGCCCACGCCCTCGCCGGCGAGGAGGATCTTCTGGGGCATGGCGAAGTTGGCGATCTGCGCCACCAGCGTGCCCAGGGCGCGGGCCGCTTCGTCGACGACGCGGGCGGCCATGGGCTCGCCCTCGGCGGCGAGGGCCAGGATCTCGTCGTACGACACATCACGGCCGGTCGCGGCCCGGATCTGGTAGCGGATGCTGGGGATGGTCAGCAGGGACACGGCACTGCCGCGCTCCCCGTCGGGGGTGAGCGGGCCATGGGGGTTCACGATCCAGAAGCGGCCGTAGCCCACTCCGTCCTCTGCGGTCGCGATCCGCTTGCCGCCGTTCACGAGCCCGTAGCCGAGGCCCGCGCCGATGGTGAGCACCGCGAACCGGTCGAGTCCGCGGCCCGCGCCGAACCAGCTCTCTGCCTCGACGAGCGCGGCCACGTCGTTCTCCACGACGACGGGCAGCCCGGTGCGCTCCTCGACGAGTCGGGCCAGGGGAACGTCGTGCCAACCCAGGAAGGCCGACTCGTCCACGACGGACCGGTCCTGGGCGCGGCCGCCCAGACCGATACCGATGCCCACCAGGCCGGGGAAGTCACGGGCGAACTCATCCGTCAACTCCCCTAGTACGTCCGCGACTTCGTCCGGGTCATTGCTGGACAGCGGTCGGTCGCGGCGGGCCACGATGTCGCTCCTGAGCGTGGTGACGACGCCGTACACCATGTCCTGTGTGATCTTGAATCCCACGAAGGTGCGGGATTCCGCGACGATGTCGAGGGGCTGGGAGGGGCGGCCCTGGCGCACCTCCGCGAAGGCGGCGCCCTCGGCGACCTCGACCAGCAGGCCCGACTCTATGAGCGGCTTCGTCAGCCGAGTGAGACTGCCCGCGGACAGGTCGAGTCGCCGGGCGAGTTCACTGCGGGACAACGGGCCGTGGGTGAGCACCTCGATCGCCACGGCGCGCTCGCCGGGACTGAGCGGCAGCCAGCTGGCGGCAAGTGCGGTCATGGCCGAAATCCTTACATGTTTTCTTTCATGATGGAAGCAACAGGGAAACGATGCAGCCACCGCAAGGCCGGAAGTGCCGATTCGAAAAGGTGACCGCACACCTCTTGACGCCCATATTATTCCGCAGCAAAAGTAAGTGAGGCCCGAGGACGAGCCGCAGACGAGGGAGTCTCCCGATGACCGTCGCCTCCAGCAGCCCTCCGTCGCGTGTGCCACTGCGCGGCGTCGAGGGGACAGAAACGAAGCCGAAAGTCGGCAAGGCGCGAGAACACGTGGGCCGAGGTGACGGAGCCCTCGCGGCCCTCTTCATCGCACCGGCCATGCTGGGCTTCCTGGTCTTCCTGCTCTGGCCCACCCTGCGCGGCATCTGGCTCAGCTTCACCCGCTTCAACCTGCTGACCCCGGCGGAGTGGGTGGGCCTGGACAACTACGTCCGCATGGTCAACGACCCGATCTTCTGGGACTCGCTGGCGGTAACCGTCGAGTACGTCGTCATCAACATCGGCGTACAGACGGTGGCGGCACTCGCCATCGCCGTCCTGCTCCAGCGGCTGACCCAGTCGGCCGTGCTGCGCGGCCTCGTGCTCACGCCGTATCTGATGTCGAACGTCGTCGCCGGCCTCGTCTGGCTCTGGATCCTCGACACCCAGCTCGGCATCGGCAACGAGATCATCGCGGCCCTCGGCGCCGACCGCATCCCCTTCCTCGCCGACGAGACCTGGGCGATCCCGACCATCGCCCTGATCAACGTCTGGCGGCACGTCGGCTACACCGCCCTCCTCCTCTTCGCCGGCCTCCAGGCGATACCGAGCTATTTGTACGAGGCCGCCAAGGTCGACGGCGCGAGCGAGTGGCGGATGTTCTGGCGGATCACCATGCCGCTGCTGCGGCCGGTGCTGGCGGTGGTGCTGATCATGACCGTGATCGGTTCGTTCCAGGTCTTCGACACCGTCGCGGTGACCACCGCGGGCGGTCCGGCGAATGCCACGAACGTTCTCCAGTACTACATCTACGGCTCCGCCTTCGGCCGCTTCCAGTTCGGCTACGCCTCGGCCATGTCCGTCGCCCTGCTGGTCGTGCTCAGCGCGATCACCGTTCTCCAGTACCGGCTCACCCGGGCCGGCCAGACCGACCTCGGCTGACGAAAGGAGTCACCGTGGCTGCCGTGACGACGACGACCGGTGTACGGCCGGTCAGGCGCAGGGTCTCCTTGGGCCGGGCCTCGGCCTGGGCCGCGATGGGCCTGATCCTCCTGATCACCCTGCTGCCCTTCTACTGGATCCTGCGCACCGCGCTCTCCACCAACGCGGGTCTGAGCGCCGACCCGACCAACCCACTCCCGGTCAATCCCACCGGGAGCGGCTTCGAGCGGGCCCTCGGTCTGCAGTCGGCCAAGGAGGCCATCGCGCAGGGCGGCGCGGGCGGCGGGCTGGACTTCTGGCGCTATCTGCTCAACTCGGTGATGGTCTCCACGCTGATCACCGGCTGCCAGATGTTCTTCTCCGCGATGGCCGCGTACGCCTTCGCCAGGCTGCGCTGGCGCGGCCGGGAGAAGGTCTTCGGCCTCTTCCTGGCCGGACTGATGGTGCCGACCATCTTCACCCTGCTGCCGAACTTCGTGCTCATCAAGCAACTCCACCTGGTGGACACGCTGTTGGGCATCGCACTGCCCACTCTCTTCATGACGCCGTTCGCGGTGTTCTTCCTGCGGCAGTTCTTCATGAACATCCCCATGGAGATCGAGGAGGCGGCGCTGCTCGACGGCGCCGGCAAGATCAAGATCTTCTTCCGGGTGATTCTGCCGATGGCGTCCACGCCGATCATCACGCTGTCCGTGCTGACGTACATCACTTCCTGGAACGACTACTTCTGGCCGCTGATGGTCTCCTACAGCGACTCCTCGCGCGTGCTGACCGTGGCGCTGGCGATCTTCCGGGCGCAGACCCCGGCGACCGGCGTCGACTGGTCGGGGCTCACGGCGGCCACGCTGATCGCCGCGCTGCCGATGCTGGTGCTCTTCGCCTGTTTCGCCCGCCGCATCGTCAGCTCCATCAGCTTCACCGGGATCAAGTGAGGGAACACCGATGCGACTTCGTACGCTGACCGCGCTGACCGGAGCGCTGGCGCTGTCCCTGGTGACCGGATGCGCGAAGGACGGCTCCACCGGGGCGTCCGCGAACACGGTGACGTACTGGCTGTGGGACGCCAACCAGCTGCCCGCCTACCAGGCCTGCGCGAAGGGGTTCGAGAAGGAGAACCCCGGACTGCGGGTGAAGATCACCCAGTTGGGCTGGGACGACTACTGGACCAAGCTCACCGCCGGTTTCATCGCGGGCACCCAGCCGGACGTGTTCACCGACCACATCCAGAAGTTCGGCCAGTTCGCCGAACTGAAGGTGCTGGAGCCGCTGGACGACCTGGACATCAAGGCGTCCGACTACCAGCCGGGGCTGGCCGCCAACTGGATCGGCCAAGACGGCCACCGCTACGGCACGCCCAAGGACTGGGACACCGTCGCGCTCTTCTACAACCAGAAGATGACGAAGGCCGCCGGGCTCACGGCGGAGCAGCTGAACAGCCTCTCCTGGAACCCGAAGGACGGCGGCAGCTTCGAGAAGGCCATCGCCCACCTCACCGTCGACAAGAACGGCAAGCGGGGCGACGAGCCGGGTTTCGACAAGAACAACGTCAAGGTGTACGGGCTGGCCACGAACGGTGGTGGCGACGGCGACGGCCAGACGCAGTGGAGCCCCTTCACTGGGTCCGCAGGATGGAGCTACACCGACAAGCAGCGCTGGGGAACCAAGTACCAGTACGACAGCAAGCCCTTCCAGTCCGTCATCAAGTGGTACTTCGGCCTGGCGAAGAAGGGCTATCTGGCCCCCTTCTCCGACTACAACATCCAGTCCAACCAGGCCAACACCCAGGTCGCCGCAGGCAAGGCCGCGGCCTCCTTCGACGGCGCCTGGATGATCTCCTCCTACCACGGCTTCAAGGGCCGGGACATGGCCGCCGCCCTCACCCCGGTCGGGCCGACCGGCAAGCGCGCCACCATGATGAACGGCCTCGCCGACTCCATCTCCAAGGCCTCCAAGAACAAGGAGGGTGCCCGGAAGTGGGTGGCGTATCTGGCCTCCGACGCGTGCCAGACCGTGGTCGGCAAGTCCGGGGTCGTCTTCCCCTCGACGCCGGCCGGCACCGAAGCCGCCATCGCCGCGTACCGAAAACAGGGCATCGACGTCACGGCCTTCACCGAACCGGTCGCCGACAAGAAGAACTTCAGGACCTTCTCGTTTCCGATCACCAACTACGCGGCCGACGTGAAGGCGCTCATGCAGCCCGAGATGCAGGCCATCTACGGCAACGGCAAGTCGGCGAGCAGCCTCGACGAGACGAACGACCAGATCAACCTCATCCTCGGACAGTGAGCGGTTCCCCTGCGACGAAAGGCATCCCCCGTATGACGTTCTCCCTCGGCATTGTCGGCGCCGGGCAGTTCTCCGGCCAGTTCGCCAAGCTGTTCCTCGCGCACCCGGGCGTGGGCGATGTGTACGTCACCGACCTCCTGCCCGAGCGGGCCGAACAGCTGGCGGCGGCGGAGGGGCTGTCGGGCACGTTCCCCTCGTACGAGGCGATGCTGGAGTCGAAGAGCGTCGACGCCGTCGCGATCTTCACACAGCGCTGGACGCACGGCCCGCTGGTCCTCCAGGGACTGAACGCCGGCAAGCATGTGTACTCGGCGGTACCCATGGCGATCAGCACGGAGGAGATCGCGGCCATCATCGACACGGTCAGGGCGACCGGACTGACGTACATGATGGGCGAGACCAGCCAGTACAACCCGGCGACCGTGCACGCCCGCAACCAGATCGCCGACGGCGCCTTCGGACGGCTCTTCTACGCCGAGGGCGACTACGTCCACGACATGGACCTCGGGTTCTACGAGGCCTATCAGTACAGCGGCGGGGACAACTGGAAGGCCACCGCCAGCTATCCGCCGCTGCTCTACCCGACCCACTCGGTGGGCGGGGTGCTCGGCGCCTGGCAGACGCACGCGGTGAGCGTGTCCGCGGTCGGGGTCAAGGACGATCGTGGGGACGGCGTCTTCGACCAGGAGGTCAGCCAGTTCGGGAACGACTTCTCCAACGCGACCGCGCTGTTCGAGGTCGCGGGCGGCGGGTCGTTCCGTACGAACGAGTTCCGGCGGGTGGGTTACCCCTCACACATCCGGGAGTCGCGTTTCCGGTTCTTCGGTACGGACGCCAGCATGGAGCAGCTCGCCACGGTGGCCCTGTGGCAGGACAAGAAGGGGGTCAAGGACATCTCGGAGCTGCTGGAGCCCAAGCCCACCTTGTCCCCCGACGATCCGTCGCTCCAGCACATCGCGCCGGACCTGAGGGCCGCCTTCACGTCCGGCTCGGCGCCGGTGCACGACCGTTCCCGGCTGCCGCGGGAGTTCGACAACCTGCACAACGGCCACGAGGGAAGCCACCACTTCCTGGTGGACGACTTCGTCACCGCGGTCAACACCCGGACTCTGCCGTCGGTGAACGCGTGGGTGGCCGCGCGCTACACCCTGCCGGGCATCGTCGCGCACGAGTCCGCGCGGCAGGGCGGGACGAGGCTGGACATACCGGACTTCGGGGACGCCCCCGAAGCGTGATTCCCTGGCGTGGTCCGGCCGCCCCGAGGAGCGGCCGGGCCCGTCAAGCCCCCAGACGCGGCCGGGCCCGGTCAGGTGCCCGGCTTGCGGCCGTACACGAAGACGTCGTCGCCCTTCTTGAGGAGCGACCAGTACTTCTTGGCGTCGGTCTTCGTCATGTTGACGCAGCCGTGCGAGCCGGGCGGGTTCCACATGCTCACGCCGACCGAGTGGAAGGCCTGGCCGCCGTCGAAGAACTGGCTGTAGGGCATGGGCACGTTGTAGATGGTCGACACGTGGTCGATGTGCCGCCAGTAGATCTTCTTCAGACCGGTGCGGGTCTCGTATCCGTTGCGTCCGGTGCGGACCGGCACCGGGCCATAGACGAGCCTGTTGCCGTCCTGGATCCAGCTGAGCTGCAGCGTCAGGTTCACACAGGCGATGCGGCCCTTGTTGACGGGGCACTTGCCGGCCTTGTTGGGGTTGTTCCCGACGGCCTTCTGCTTGGTCATCAGGTCCATCACGCCCCAGGTGACCGGGCCCGCGTACCCGGCGTTCGGGGTGATGCCGTGCTTGGTCTGGAAGGCCTTGATCGCCTGGCAGTCGGCGGCGGACTGCCTGCCGTCGACAGCCAGTCCGAGGAACTTCTCCACCTGCTTCTGATACGGGCCGGTCTGCGTGCTGCAGCTTGCCGCCTGCGCCGGCGCCGTGCCCAGCGCGAGGGTCAGCGGCGCCACCAACCCGGTGACCGCGAGTGCGACTGCTCCCCGTCTGCGTACATCCCCCATCGGCCTTTCCCTTTCCTCCGTGGTGCGATCTCTGCCAGCTAGACACGCTCCGGGGAGGGTCGGTTGTAGGGCGGCCCGGCCTGGGACGAAATGGTGACATTGCCCGCCATCCGGCGGGAGACGTCCGCCGTGGGCTGATCTGTCGGCATGAAGGTACTCACAACGGTGGATGACGACGGGACGAGGGCGAGGGGCTGGACAGGCGCGCCATGGGCCTATGGGCGCCCATCCCCTCCAGCGCACCGATGCCGTCGGGTGTCACACCCGGCCGCAGAAGCCGAAAAGGTTGCCGCTGGTTTCGGACATGCCCACGAGATTCACCATGGCTACACTCGCCCCCCATGTGTGAGGGCAACCGAACCACAGAAGCCCACAAGACATGCACTGATGCGTCATGTCACGACCCCTCTGATCGGAGCAGAAAGGCCTTGGGCCACGCAGTCACCACCGCGAGACACACCCCCTGCCCTGACCGAAAACGCATCAAGTGGCGCGTGATTAACGACACATTGGGCGCGAGCGCATGAGCCGTGCCGTGAGAGCTCGACACAAGCGCTCCCGTGAGCCGCGTGGGCACTGGCTGCTACTGAGCCTCGTCCTCCCCGTGATGTTCGCCTCCCTGCTCTTCCAAGGCTGGACCAAGAACGAGGTCGACGCCGCGCCGACGCGGCACGACTGCACCGAACCGGCGCCGAAGACCGTGCGCCAGGGCGGTCCGGTGCTGCGCATCGACGGCGACAAGGTGCAGTCCTCCTCGATGCCCGCCCGTACCGTCGCGCTCACCTTCGACGGCGGACCCGACCCGGTGTGGACACCGCGTCTGCTCACCCTGTTGCGCAAGCACCACGTGCACGCCACCTTCTTCCTCTTCGGCGTCCAGGCTGCCCGGCATCCGGAACTGGTGCGCCGCATCCGCGCCGAGGGCCACGAGATCGGATCGAACAGCTACACCGGCGCCGACCTGGGCGCGTCATCGGCCATCCGCTCCCGGATGGAGCTGTCGCTCACGCAAACGGCGCTGGCCGGCTCGGCGGGCGTCCGCACCACGTTGCTGCGCATGCCGCAGACCACCTCGGTGGACACGCTGTGCGGCGCCGAGTGGAAGGCGGCGCAACGCGCCGCAGCGGACGGCTACCTGTTGGTCGCGGCCGACAGGTGGAACCGAAAGCCGTCGAAGGGTGCGATCCGGCAGTTCAGCCAGACGGAACTTGCCTACAAAGAGACGGAAAAGCTTCTCAAGAACCGAAATATCAGCAAGTTCACCACGGTGACGGCCGGCCTCCGGCTGGCCCGGCCCGAAGCATCGACGTCCACGATCGAACGAGGCCAGGGCAAGGGACTGATCCTGGTCACGACCATGGGCCAAGAGTTCGCGAACGCCATGACCTGGGTGCTCGCGGTAGCAGGTGCGCTGGGGGTGGTGCGGCTGCTGGTGCTCGTCTTCTTCGCCCGCGCCCACGTCCGGCGTCTCACGCGCTTCCGCCCCGGAGCGCCCTGGCTGCGGGAGATCAACGACCCGGTGACGATCCTCATACCCGCCTACAACGAAGAGGCGGGTATCGAATCCACGATCCATTCCCTGCTCGCCTCCACGCACCGATACCTGCAGATCATCGTGATCGACGACGGGTCAACGGATCAGACGGCTGATCTCGCCACCTGGATCAACGATCCCCGGGTGCGGGTGATCCGGCAGCCCAACTCGGGCAAGGCCGCCGCCCTGAACACCGGGCTGGACCATGCGATGTACGACATCGTGGTCATGGTCGACGCCGACACCGTCTTCGAGCCGGACGCGATACACCAGCTCATCCAGCCACTGGCGCATCCGGCCGTCGGCGCGGTCAGCGGCAACACCAAGGTCGGCAACCGGCGCGGGCTGCTCGGCAGATGGCAGCACCTGGAATACGTCTTCGGGTTCAACCTCGACCGCCGGATGTTCGAGGTCCTGGAGTGCATGCCGACGGTCCCCGGTGCCATCGGGGCCTTCCGCCGGGACGCGCTGTTGGGCGTCGGCGGGGTCAGCGAGGACACCCTCGCCGAGGACACCGACCTCACGATGGCCCTGTGGCGGGCGGGCTGGCGCGTGGTCTACGAGGAGTCCGCCGTCGCCTGGACCGAGGTGCCCACCTCGCTGCGCCAGTTGTGGCGGCAGCGCTACCGCTGGTGCTACGGCACGATCCAGGCGATGTGGAAACACCGCGGTGCCATTTTCGAGGTGGGCCCGGCCGGCCGCTTCGGACGCCGCGGGCTGAGCTATCTCGCCATCTTCCAGGTCGCTCTGCCGCTGATGGCGCCGATCGTCGACCTCTTCGCCCTGTACGGGGCGCTCTTCCTCAACCCCGTGCAATCGGCCGGCGTGTGGCTCGCCTTCCTCATCATTCAGCTGGCCTGCGCCGGATACGCGCTGTGGCTGGACGGTGAGCGAAGGAGGGCACTGTGGTCGATGCCCTTCCAGCTCTTCGTCTACCGACAGTTGATGTATCTCGTGGTCATCCAGTCCCTGGTCGCCATCGTGCTCGGCACTCGGCTGAAGTGGCATCGCATGCAGCGCTCCGGCACCGCCGCCGATTACATAGGTCAACCCGCCCAGGCAGCAGAGCTGACATCGAGATGACCAAGGACAGCTCATGAATGATCGGCAGTACGGGTGGACGCCCACCGACGGGCTCGACGAACAGTGGGAGACGCACCGCGTCATTCAGGGGGAGGTGTGGCAACGGACCGACCACCCGTCCCAGCCGCACACCATGCGGACTCCGAACGCATCGCTGAACACGGGCTCAACGGGTGTGTTCATCCCTCATCAGCGGGACACCCCCACCCACACCTATGACGGAAGCGCCCTCCCGTTCGACGCAAGCGCCCGTCCGTATGGCGGAAGCGAGAACGGCTACGGTCCCGGAGGCAGTGTCGGCGGACCCGCCAGGCCTGCCGGGTTCGGCGGTTCGGGCGGAACCCGCCGATCCAGCCGGCCCCTCAGAACTCCCCGCAGCCGGGCCCGCAAGATCATGCGGGCCGTGAGCCTGCTGCTCTGCCTGCTCCTTGTCACAGCCGGCAGCACGTACCTCTGGGCCGACATCGAGCTCAACCGCGACGTGGACCTCGGCAAGATCACGGACCGTGTACCGCATGGCAAAGGGACCAACTACCTCATTGTGGGCTCCGACAGCCGTGCGGGCCTTTCCGCCGAGGCCATCAAGGATCTGCACACCGGCGGCTCGGCCGCCGACGGCCGCCGCACCGACTCGATGATCCTTCTGCACACCGGCGCCAACGGCACCACGATGATGAGTCTGCCGCGCGACTCATGGGTGACCATCCCTGCGCACATCCGCCCCCAAACGGGCATGCACTACCGGCCGGCGAAGAACAAGCTGAACGCGGCGTTCTCGTTCGGCGGGCCCGAACTGCTGATACGGACCATCGAGCACAACACGGGTCTGCGCATCGACCACTACGCGGAGATAGGTTTCGCGGGTTTCGTGAACATCGTGAACGCGGTGGGTGGCGTGGACATGTGCGTGGACAGGCATATCAAGGACGAGAAGTCGGGACTGAACCTGACGAAGGGCTGCCACAACCTCGACGGCCGCAACGCGCTCGCGTTCGTCCGCCAGCGCCACCAGGAGGCCCAGGGCGACCTCGGGCGCTCCCGCAACCAGCAGAAGTTCCTGGCCGCGCTCGCCCGCAAGGCCGTCACACCGGGTGTCGCGCTCGACCCGTCCAAGCTCTATCCGGCCACCAGCGCGGGGCTGGACACACTCATCGTGGACAAGGGCATGAGCCTGTCCACCCTCGCCTCGCTGTTCCAGGCGATGAGAAGCGTCACGGCCGGCCACGGCAAACAGATCAACGTGCCCGTGTCGTCCCTCGGCATCCGGACCTCCAAGGGCGAAGCCGTGAAGTGGGACGACGCGCAGGCCAAGAAGCTCTTCGCCGAGCTGAGGGACGATCGACCGGTGACGGTCGCGGAGAAGAAGTAACACCGTCGGCGAAGGAGCGGCCCTTCGGTCACGGGCCGTCCGACCTGCGACCAGGCGGTTACGCAGCCCGCCGTCCTGCGGGAGACTTCCGCCGGACGGCGGGACCCCCGTTCCCCTCCGGGGCGGCGATGATCTGCGTCAGCCGCCGACGCCGCATCCGAGGAGAAACCGATGACCACCACTCCCCCGCCCTTCGACCCCGAGCTGGCCGCCGCGCTCGCGTTGATGGGCGACCAGGCGCCGACCACACTCCTGCCGGAGTGGATCTCCATGGCGCGAGAGGCGGGCGACGGCCCCTTCGAACTGCCGACGAACGAGGTGCTGAGCCGCGACGGCGCCTTCGAGGTCGAGGAACGCGCGGTGCCCGGTCCCGAGGGCGCACCCAACATCTCCCTGCTCATCTGCCGGCCCACCGGCGCACCCGGTCCGCGACCGGTCGTCTACCACACCCACGGCGGCGGCATGGTGCTGGGCAACAACCGGCTCGGCATGGACGCGACGATGGAGTGGGCCGCGGAGCTGGGCCTGGTCGTGGTGTCGGTGGAGTACCGGCTCGCCCCGGAACATCCGCACCCGGCCCCGGTGGAGGACTGCTACGCGGGTCTGCTGTGGACGGCGGAGCACGTCAAGGAGATCGGAGGAGACCCGGACCGCATCATCCTGGCGGGCGGCAGCGCCGGCGGCGGACTCACCGCGGCGATCGCTCTTCTGGCCCGCGATCGGAAGGGTCCCCGTGCGATCGGTCAGGTGCTGCTCTGCCCGATGCTCGACGACCGCAACGACACCCCGTCCGCGCACCAGATGGCCGGCATCGGCATCTGGGACCGCACCGCGAACGAGACCGGCTGGGCCGCGCTGCTCGGTGACGCACGCGGCACCGCGGACGTCTCCCCGTACGCCGCCCCGGCCCGCGCCGACGACCTCTCCGGGCTCCCCCCGGCGTTCATCGACGTCGGCTCGGCCGAGACCTTCCGTGACGAGGACATCGCCTACGCGTCCCGCATCTGGCAGGCGGGCGGCCAGGCCGAGCTGCATGTATGGCCCGGCGGGTTCCATGCCTTCGACGGACTCGCCCCGCAGGCCGCGCTGTCCCAGGACGCCCGCGCCGCCCGGATGCGGTGGCTGCGTCGCCTGCTCGGTGACTGACCCGACACGATCCTCAGACGCGCATATGTGATTCCTGACCGAGAATGAGCAGATGGAAGAGCTGGCAGGGCGCCTGGCGGCGCTCGATCCGGACGCCGGAGCCGCCGTCCAGGTGATCGCTTACTTCGACCGCCTGGTCGAAGGTCGCGCCGGCCTCGAGGCCCTCGTGCGGGGTGCGGCGGTGCTGTCCGGCTGCCCCGCGCGGCTCGTGGACGCGGACCGGCACGTACGGATCCGGGTCGAGCCCGACGGGCGGAGGAGCGACGAGACCGGGCCGGTGCGCCCCGAGTGGCCCTCGACGCCGCTGAGCCCGGGCGGAGCGCCCGCGGTGTGGCTGGAGCGCACGGGACCGCCGACCGTGGTCGACTCCATGGTCCTGGAGCGCGCCGCGAGTGCCGCGCGGCTGGTCCTCGACCGGACCCGGGGGCGGGCACCGGCACACGGCACGACCGAGGATCCCGCCCTGCTGGAGACGGTGCTCGACCCGACAGCCACGGTGGCCGCCCGGCTGCACGCGGCGCGCGGCCTCGGTCTCGATCCGGACGGCCAGGCCCGCGCGGTCGCGCTGCACGGCGGCCTGCGGGGCGCCCGCCGGCCGCCGGGATCAGGCACGGCCCGCGACGAGCAGTCCACCTTGAGTCTGGCCTCCGGGGAGCGGGCTCTCGTCCAACCGGTTCCCGGCCCGGAGCTTACACAGGGGATTCGCATGGGCGTGGGCCCGGCGGTCCCCGTCCTGGAACTGCCCCGGTCCTGGGCCGCCGCCCGCACGGCCCTGCGCTTCACGGCGGAGGGTCGCGACGACGACCCGGGCCCGCGCGTCGTCCACTCCGATCAGCTCGGCACGCTCGCCCTGCTGGCGACCGTGGTCACCCCGGGCACGGAACCGCCTGCCGATGTGCGCACCGTCGACCACGCCGCCGGGGCCGCTCCCTGGCTCCTGCCCACACTGCACGCCGTCGTCACCCACCCGAGCCTGCGGACGGCGGCCACCGAGCTGAACCTCCACCACTCCACGCTCCAGGACCGGCTCGCCCACGCGGAGTCCCTGCTGGGCTGGCCGGTGCGCACCCCGCAGGGCCGTCTGCGACTCCAGCTCGCTCTGGCGGCGCGGCACCTGGCCCGGAACCAGACCTGAGCCCACCGCGTCAGGTCGGCGCACTGACACTCTGCTGCTGGTGAGGCAGTGCGCGGCGCGTGCGGACCGGTGAGAGGAAGACCGGCACGAAGGCCAGCGCGAGGCAGGCTGCGCCCACCCACAAGGTCGTGTGCACACCGGCCAGTTCACCGATGAGGCCCGCCACCGCCGCGCCGACGGCGAGGGCCCCGGTCAGCACGAACCGGAAAGTGGCGTTCATACGGCCGAGGAGGGCGTCCGAGGTCATCCGCTGGCGCAGGCTCACGCCGAGCACGTTGTCCATGCCCGTCTTGAACAGGGCGAGGACCCAGCCGAACCCCCCGATCCACAGCCAGGCGCCACGGTCGACGAGAGGGACGAGCAGTCCGGCAGGGGCGAGGCACATGCCCACGAAGCCGAGTGTGCGGCCGTGGCCGAGTCGCCCGGCGAGCGGGCCGGCGCAGCGGGCGCCGAGCAGGAGGCCGACGCCGCCCGCCGCCCAGAACAGGCCCAACGCACTTGCCGGAAGGCCGAGTTCGCTGACGAACAGCACCGGGAGCATGGTGTTGATGATCTGCATGCCCAGGTTGGTGAGGGCGGCGGTGAGCGCGAGGGCCCGCAGTTCCTTGTTACCGAAGACATGGCGCAACCCCTCGGCGATCTGCGTCCGCAGCCCGGTCGACCGGCTCGGCGCAGGCGGCGTCGGCGCGTCGCTCATCGCGATGAGCCGGAACGCCGACGCAAGGTGGCTCACCGCGGTGCAGAGGACGGCCACCGGTGCCGTGAGCAGCTGGACCAGTCCACCGCCCACGCTCCGGCCGACCACGTTGCTCACCGCGAAGAGGCTCACCAGGGCGGCGTTGGCCCGCACGAGCGCGTCGCGGCCGACGAGCCTGGGCAGCACGCTCTGTGAGCTCACGTCGAAGAACACGGTGGCGCAGCCGTTCAGCAGGACGACCGCGTACAGCTGCCCCAGCGTGAGCGTGTCCAGCCACCAGGCCGCCGGGACGGACGCGAACAGGACCGCGCGCATCAGGTCCGCGCCGATCAGCACCCGCCGCGAGCGCATCCGGTCCACCCAGGCCCCGGCGGGCAGGCCGATGAGCAGGAAGGCGACGGTGCTCAGGGTCGCCAGGGCACCGACCTCGCCGGGGCTCGCGTCGAGCGCGGCCACGGCGATCAGCGGGACGGCGATGTAGCTGACGTTCGTGCCGAGCTGGCTGAGCGCGGTCGCGGTGAAGAGCGTACGGAAGTCGGCTGCCCGCCATGGGGAGTTGGTCTGCACGTTCGAGTACGCTGCCCGAGCGGAGTGTCGCAGCACAAGTGAATAGATCTACGGTAATACTTAAGCGCGGCTACGTATTTCCCGGGTGGCTCTTTCCTCAAGTGACCGTCGTGCGCCGGGCGTTGGCCTTGTCGGCGCACTTCCCCCTTGCGCCGCGCTGTGCTTGTCTGGGGGCCGTTTTCGGTGGCTGGGGCGGGAGTTACCGCATGCGCAAACCGTGGATCGTCGGGGTACTTGTGGGCTTGCTGCTGCTCGGCGCGTGCGGAGACCCTTCCTCAGGTCCCGAGACCGCGCTTCCCGCGCGATCGGATCCGGTTACGTCACCGTCTTCGGCTTCCGGGGCTTCCGGAGCTCGCGAGGCATCACCGTCCTCGACCACACAGCAGCAGCGTCCGCCCGCCTCCTCCTCGCCCGAGGCACCCGCGAAGCGGCCCACCGTGCTCTACCTCGGCGACTCGCTCGCCATGGAGAACCAGAAGGTGCTCGGCGGACTGCTGCGGGACGAGTTGCAGGCGCGCTACACCAGCGCCCCGTACTCGGGGACGACGCTCTGCGACTATCTGGAGGGCACCGGTCAGGACTCGCTCGTCCCCGCCAAGGACAAGGCGGCCGCCCTGGTGCGTGCGTTGCGGCCGGACTTCGTGGTGCTGCAGTTCTGGGGCAACGCGTGGGGATACACGCCGTGCATGGACGGGATCACCCATGACAAGGCGCGGGCCAGGTATTTCGCGCGTTACGCCGCCGACGCGAAGAAGCTGACCGCGCAGATCGCGGACGCGTCAGGCGCGCACGGGCCGAAGGTCGTCTGGGTGCTCCAGGGCCCGGATCCGATCACGCCCGACCGGATCCGCCGTGTCAACACGATCTACGAGCGGCAGGCCGATGCCTCGGGCGCCCTGCTCGCGGACGCCGGCAAGGAGGTCAGCCCGGCCACGTCCCGCTACACCTGGACCCAGTACCTGCCGTGCACGGCGTACGAGCGCGACCACAGCGCGTACTGCACCCGTCCGGGCAGCGGCCGGACGGCCTTGCACCGCGACGACGACTATCTGCACTTCTGTCTGGCCCCCACCACCGAGAAGCCCAAGCCCTGCCCGGTGCGCTCCCCCGGCATCCTGCGCATCACCCGGGCGATCACCCGGGTGGTGACCTCCGCGACGAACTGGCCAACGGCCTGAAGCGGTGCCGGGTCCGCCCGCCTTGACGGACCCGGGCACCTGCTTGCGGCACCGGCGGCGAGATGGCTCGCCGCCGGTGGTCATCTCTTCATCGCGCCTCCCGCATGTACGGCGCGACGGTGATCCGGTCGATCAGCGGCGCGTAGCGGGAGCGGAGCAGCACGCCGGGAAAGGTGTCCGAGGCGTAGGTGGTGCCGTCGAAGTTCGGCAGTTCCTCGGATCGGAAGGCGATCGTGTTCTCCCCCTTCTTCAGGTGGACCGGGACGGTCAGCTCCCAGAAGTTGTTCTGATGGAAGCTGTGCGGGAAGCTCACGCGCCGCACCTCGCCGTTGACGCTGATGTCGGCGTGGCGGGCGAGCGGGTCCGGGTTGTAGTGGGTGGCCTCCGACTGCTCCGGGTTGGAGAAGCGGATGCGCAGCGCGTGCAGGCCGGTCCGGTCGGCCTTGACGGTGAACGTCGCGGTGTTGCCGTTGCCGGGCTCGCCGCCGATACCGTTGATCGCCGTGCCGTCGGTGGCCAGCGAGAGCCGATCGAGACTGGCCGAGCCGGCGAGCTTGGCGTCGTCCGCCTCGTACGTACGCGCCGGCAGCGCGCCCTCGGTCGGCGTGACCCTGAGGCGGTCGACGAGGGTGGTGGACGAACCTCCGGTCAGCGTCACCTTGTTGACGCCGCCCGAGAGAGATACCGCCGCGCTGCTCCTGCCCTCGGCCAGGCGCAGGACGTCGTGGCCGTTCACGGAGAGCCGGGCGCCCGAGCCGCCGAGGGTGTCGACCTTGAGGGTGGCCTCGCGGTCGGCGGGCGAGTAGACCCAGAACGTGGCGGTCTGCCCCTTCGCGAGCCGGACCGCGCCCGAGCCGGTGGCGGGGGTTCCGGCCTGCTCCGGCAGTTTGTAGACGGGCTGTGCCCCGCCGCCCAGCCAGGCCAGTTCGCCCTCGTACACCTGGGTGTCGGCCGAAGCCTCGGGGAGGGAGAGGGTGAGACGGTCGACGATGGCGTCGCCCTTGGTGGCGCGTTTGCCGTCGGCGCTCTTCGCGGCGAGCGTCAGGGTGTGCTTGCCCTTGGTGAGCTTGACCTTGGTGTCGGTGTGGTCCCACACCACCCACTTGTAGCCGAGCGGCAGATGCATCTCCCGCTCGCTGTCCGCCTTGCCGTCCACGCGCAGGAAGACGTTGGTGGGGCCCTGCTCCTTCACCTTGTCGAAGGTGTTGAGGGAGTTGGCGAAGACGCTCAGGTCGTACGTGCCGTCCTGCGGCACGTCCACGGTGAAGTCGAGCGTGACGTCCGAGCCGGTGCGCAGGCCGCCCACGTCGTATCCGCCGGAGGTGTAGAACTTCGACACGTCGCGGGGCGAGCCCTCCGGGCCGTTCTTGGAGTAGTCGGATCCGGTGTGGGCGGCGTCCTCCGCCTCGTACGAGGCCTTCCAGCGCACGGGCGGCGACTGCGTGCCCTTCGCCTTCCCGGCCGGGCTGAGGACGATCTCGTACGCCGAGGACTCCTTCAGCTTCGGCAGCGCGCCGTCGCCGAAGTCGACGACGACCTTGCCGTCGTCACCGACCTTCAGGTTCTGCTCGGAGAGCAGCTTCGGGCCTGAGTTGTCGCCCACCTGTCCGCTCCAGTCGATCTCCCGCACCCAGGCGTGCACGCGGTCCCCGAAGAGCTTCTTCGGGACGTTGTCGAAGGTGATGTGGCCCTTGCCGGTGGAACCGCCGAAGATCAGCCGGGACTGCTTCTTCTTCTCGTCCAGCGTGGCGACGCCCTGCATGGTGTAGTTCTCGCCGGGGAACGGCGGGGTCACCTGCACCGTGTGCCCGCTCATCGAGGCGTACGAGTTCAGCAGCCACCACTGGCCGTTGCCGCGGTTCGACTGCACCGCGGAGTCGGAGAGGTTGCCGTCGATGTTCCAGTACGCGATGTCGGCGTCCACCTTGGACTCCTCGATCGCGGACACCCACTGGATCATCTGGCCGGGGACCGAGGTGTGGTAGTTGAAGGCGTACTCGTTGACGTTGATCGGCAGCCGGGTGCCCTCGAGGTCGGTGCCCTTGAACAGATCCTTCTCCCACGCCCGGTACTTGGCGACACTCTCGCGCACCGCCTCCGGGTGGCTCAGCTCGTGCCAGGTGATGACGTCGGGGAGGGTGCCTGCGGCCAGGGCGTGGGTGAGGAAGCCCTTCACCTGGTCGTAGAGGACGCTGGTGTTGGGACCGGCGATGCGTGCCTTGGGCATCTTGCCCTTGATGAGCTTGTAGAAGTCGTCCCAGGCGGCGAAGTAGTCGTCCGGATCGTTGAGCCAGCTGACCTTGTTGTAGCTCCACTCGCCGGTGCCGAACATGTTGCCCTCGGGCTCGTTGAACGGCACGAAGACGATGTTGTCCTGGTACTTCTCGGGCAACTGCAGGACCTGGTCGACCTGCTTGGCGATCTTCTCCCTGTAGAGCTTGACCTTCTCCTCGGGGGTGTCGCCCGGCCACTGGTACGGGAAGCCGCGGTGGATGTCGGTCATGTAGATGTACACGTCACCGTTGGTGGAGTCGGCCAGCGGCTTGACCACGTCCAGCGCGTCGGCACCGGGGTGCTGCGGGCCGTCCTGCGCCTTCGTGGATACCGTGCGCAGGCCCATGCCCTCGATGAGGTTGTTCGTGGGGACGTCCGGGCCGTACACGCCGTAGAGCGTGCCGGAGGCGCCGCCGTGGAACGCGCCGGTGTCCGAGCCGAGGTCGACGTTGAGCTCCCCCTCGCGGACCACGGTGACGGTCGCCTTCACGGCCCGCCCTGCCGCCGTTCCCGCCACCGTGAACGTCCCGGGCTGGGCGTACTTCTCGGGTGGTATGTCGTCCCAGGTGATCGGGGTGTCGCGGTCGTAGCCGTCGGAGAAGGTGGAGCGGACCCCGGCGGGGAGGGACGGGGCGGTCCCGGTCGTCGTACGGGCCTCGAAGGACGTCTTCGAGAGCTCCTGGAGGGTGGGCAGGGCCCCGACCGTGCCGGCCACCTGCTCGGCGCTGAGCGCCGAGTGCCACACGGTGAAGTCGTCGACGGCGCCCTTGAGCAGCGGATCCGGCCAGAAGGACTTGCCGATGTAACCGGCGGCCGTGGCCGAACCGTCCAGCACGTCCCTGGCCTTGATGCTGGTCTCGGTGGAGGAGACCGCCACGCCGTCGAGGTAGGTGGTGAGCCGGCCGGCGGAGGTGTCGAGGGTGACGGTGACGGTCCGCCACTCGTTCGCGGGGAGCGGCGCGTAGCCGCGGACCTGTGCCTCCGCGCCCCCGCCGCCGGTGGTCACGGAGGTCTGCAGCAGCCCGCTGCCGTTGTACGGGGTGCTGAAGAGGTACTTGGTGGTGTTGGTGCCCAGATCGAAGATCCGCTGCCAGGACGACTTGTCGCCGCTCCACTTCACGCGCGCGGAGACAGTCAAGTCGGCTGTGTCGCCGACTACTTCGCGGGGCAGGCGGACGTACGCGCCGTCGGAGTCGGGCGCACCGCCGGGCAGGGCGAGCGCCTTCCCTCCGTCAGTGCCCTCGACGGACTGGGCGGTGGAGCCGTTCACCAGGCTCGCCGTCAGACCGTTGCCGGAACTGTCGGTGATCTTTCCGGAGGCGAGGTCATCCTGGTCGAAGGTGTAACGAGCCGTGGGCTGGGGCGTATCGGCCGCTTGCGCGGGGGCGGCCGGCGCGGCCAGCAGGCCCGCGCCGAGGGCCAGCGCCATGGCGGCCGGGGCTCTGCGCCGCGCGGCTCTGTCAACGGATGGCATGGATGGCGTCCTTCCAGGAGAGCGTCGAACCGGTTCGACAACGGCATCAGCCGTGCTCGTACCGGTTGGCACGGATCGACCAGGTGCTCAGGTTCCGGGGAACGCGGCGCGCCCGTGCGCCGGTTCTTCGGGGGTGACAAGCAGCGCGTGCTCGGCCTTTCGGCTACGGGAGGCGGGACGTCCCTCTCAACTCGCCCCGAGTGTGCGGCATTTCGAACATGGTTCGTAGCATCGGCGAGACCGTAGGGGCGGATGAGGCAACGGTCAAGACCTTGCGCAGGCCCCTGAGGGTGTCCGCTCGGTTGACCGGTCCGGGACAGGGGCCCGTCGAGGAGAACACGTCCGCATCAACACCGGGCCCGATCGCCGCGCGGTTCTAGCGCCCCGTCCCCAGCTCCGTCTCGACCAGTCGGTACAGATGGCGGCGGGCGTCCTCCGTGGTCAGCGGGGGCGCCTGGCGCAGCCATTGGAGGGCCAGGCCGTCGGAGAGCGCGGCGAAGCGGACCGTGAAGCCGACCGGGTCGGCGCAGACGAACTCGCCCTCGGCGACGCCCCGTTCGACCAGTGCACGGATCTGGCTGTGCCAGTCCTCGTACCGCCTGGCCTGGCCGCGGGCGAAGGCCCGTTCCGGGTCCTGGTCGCGGTCACCCGCGCTCCAGTAGTCGAACCACATCCGCCAGTGCCGGTCGGTGTCCTCCGTGAACAGCGCGTCGATCAGCAGCCGCAGCGCCTCGGAGCCGCCGGCCGCCTTGTCGGCGGCCTCGCTCAGCGCCGCGTAGTACCGCTCGATGTGCAGCACCATGGCCTCGGAGAGGATCTCCTGCACGCTGTCGAAGTGGTACGTGACGGTGCCGACCGACACCCCGGCCGCGGCCGCCACATCGCGCACGCCCACCGACTGGTACCCGCGTTCCACGATCAGTGGCACGGCCGCCTCCACGATGAGCCGACGGCGCACCTCCGTGGGCTGGCGGGTGCGGTCGGCGGCGGCGACGGCACGGCGAGGACTCTTGGCGGCCTTCATGCCGACGTCCTCGGGATGGCGCGCTGCCATACGCGTTTGGCCACTGTCTCTCCGTCCGCCCGTGCTTCGATGCGACTGTCCATGATGAACTCCGTGGCCGTGGCCCGCAGCTCCGTACGGGCCATGATCTCAGTGTCCCAGTCCGCGCCGCGCCGCAGCCGGATACCCCACTCGGAGACCGCCCGCGCCGAGAGCGGATCATCGGCGCGGATCCGGTACGTCTCGCACGCGCTCTCCTCGTAGCGCAGCCCGTCGGGGTAGGTCCGGGATCCGCCGTAGTTGGGGTCGACCTCCAGTGTCCACTCGCCGGTGACCACGTCGTGCGTGACCAGCCGCTCCGGCCGGGCATCGGCGGGCCGTTCGTACCCCACGGGCAGCGGCGAGGCCTGCTCCGGCTCCTCGAACCGGATCGGCTCCCTGCCCCGGTCGTACGCGGGGTCCCGGACGGGCAGGAGGAGGGCGCTGTCGGCGGGCACCACGGCCAGGCCCGCGCCGCGCTCGCCGTGCGGCCACACCCAGGGCCAGTACGTGTCGGAGACGGCGACCCTGATGCGATGGCCGGGCGGGAAGGCATAGCCGGTGCCGCCCAGCTCGAACTCCACCGTCTCGTACGTGCCCGGTTGCCACTCCACGGCCCGGTCGCGCCCCTGCCTGCTCAGCAGGTTGAGCACGCCGCGCGAGACGAGGGTGGACGTGCCGTCGGGCGCGACGTCGCACAGGCGGACGATCACATGGGCGCGCGGGGTCGCGCTGTCGAGGCGCAACCGGACGCGTGGACGGCCCAGGACCTCCACACGCTCCTCCAGAGTCCGCGAGTCGAAGCAGACGGAACGTCCGTCCTCCTCGCGCTGGTCCGGCGGCAGATCGCTCGCGTTGCCGAAGGGGAAGAAACGGCCGGCGTCGAGGCCGGTGTGCTGCGGTGTGCGGATGAGGGCGGGGGTGTGCGTCTGCCCCAGTGGCTGTTCGGCCCAGGTGACCGACGGGGAGGGCCAGGCCGGGTCTCCGACCCAGCGGCCCGGCATGATGTCGTACGAAGTGGCGGGCCGGACCGATTCGTTGATCCAGGCGCGGAGCTTCGGCTCGCGCATGATGCCGGTGTCCGCGCCCTTGAGGTGCTGGTCCCACCAGCGGAGGGTCTCCTGCAGAAAGCCGATCGCCGGGCCGGGCGGCAGGCCTCGGTCCGGGTACTGGTGCGACCAGGGGCCGATGAGCCCTCGTACGCGGTCGTCCGGCAGGTGCTCCACCAGCCGCAGCACGGTGTCGCGGTACGGATCGTGCCAGCCGCCGACGGCCAGGACCGCCGCGCCGATCGCCGGGTAGTCCTCGCAGACGCTGCCGTGCCGCCAGTAGTCGTCGCGTTCCTGGTGGGCGAGCCAGGTGTGCAGGAAGGGTTCGAGGGCGTCGAGGCGTTCGCGCCACATCGGGAGCCAGCGGTCCCGGCCGACGCTGTTCGGATCCGGCGGGCGGGCGGCGAACGCGAGCATCGTGCCCGCCCAGGCGAGCATGTCGATGCCGAGGACGGCGCCGCCCGTGTAGTGCACGTCGTTGTCGTACCGGTCGTCCGTCGAGCAGACCGTCACGATCGCCTTCAGCGGTTCGGGGGCGAGGGCGGCGATCTGCAGCGAGTTGAAGCCGCCCCACGAGATCCCGAACATGCCCACCTTGCCGGTGCACCAGGGCTGTGCGGCCAGCCAGTTCACGACGTCCACGCCGTCCGCGAGTTCCTGCGCGTCGTACTCGTCGCCGGGGGTTCCCTCGCTGTCGCCGTGGCCCCGGATGTCGACGCGGACGGAGGCGTAGCCGTGGCCCGCGTACCAGGGGTGCCGTTGGGCGTCCCGGGGCGCGGTCCAGTCGGTCTTGCGGTACGGGAGGTATTCGAGCAGGGCGGGGACGGGGTCGGCCTCGGCGTCGGCCGGTCGCCAGATCCGCGCGTGCAGGCGTGTCGTCCCGTCCCTGGTGGGGATCCAGACGTCCTCGCGCATGACCTGGCGGTCGAAGTGCTCGCGGTACCTCACGAAACTCCATCCCTCGCGGCCGGGCGCCAGCGGCGCACCCGGTGGCCCTGGCCGTGGTCGGTCCACAGGTCGTCCGGTTCGGCGGCATCAGTCCACTCGGGGGCGTCCTCCACGAGAGGCTGGGCGTCGGGATCCGGGTCGGGGGCGGGCTCGGGCTCGGCGGGGGCGGGCTCGGGCGAGGGCTCGAGGGCCGCCGCCATGAGCCGGCGCGTGTAGGGGTGCCCCGGAGAAGCGAACACCGCCTCCGTCGGGCCCTCCTCCACCACCACGCCGTGCCGCAGGACGACCACTCGGTCGGCGATGCCCCGTACGACGGCCAGGTCGTGGCTGATGAACAGGCATGCCAAGCGGCGTTCGCGCCGCAAATCGTCGAGGAGGCGGAGCACCTCGGCCTGGACCGAGACGTCGAGAGCGGTGGTGATCTCGTCGGCGATCAGTACGTCCGGCTCCCCCGCCAACGCCCGTGCGATGCCGATGCGTTGACGCTGGCCGCCGGAGAGCTGGGCGGGCAGCCGGCCGACGAGGGCCGGGTCCAGGCGTACGTCGGACATCAGCTTCCGGGCGCGTACGGCCGCCTCCGCACGACTGCCCGCCGTGCCGAAGAACCGCAGCGGCCGCCGTACCGCGTCACCGACGGAGCGGCGCGGGTTCAGGGAGGTGTCGGCGTTCTGGAAGACGAGCTGGACCCGGCGCCGCAACGACACGGGCCGTTTGCGCGCGGGCGCGGCGAGGTCGCCCGACTCGCTGGTCATCGTGCCGCCGGACGGAGCGCGCAGGCCCGCGAGGGTCCAGGCGAGGGTGGACTTGCCGCTGCCCGACTCCCCCACGAGGGCGAGGACTTCGCCCCGTCGGACCTCGAAGGAGACACCGTCCACGGCACGGGAGGCCCCGTAGTCGACGGTGACGTCCCGCGCGGAGACGGCGACGGGTGCGTCACCGGCGACCACAGCCCTGGGCCGCATCTCCCGCTCGCCCTCCTCGCCCACGATCGCGAGTCCGGTGTCGTCGAGTCGTGGCACGCTCGCCAACAGCCGTCTGGTATACGGGTCTTGGGGCGAGGAGAAGAGCCGCCCGGTGGGCGCGGCCTCCACGATCCGACCGTCCCGCAGCACGGTCACCTCGTCGGCCATGTGCGCCACGACTCCGAGGTCGTGGCTCACCAGCACGGCGGCGAGGCCGAGTTCGTCGCGCAGGGCGTCCACCAGATCGAGCACGCCGCGTTGCGTCACCACGTCGAGGCCGGTGGTCGGCTCGTCGAGGACGAGGACCTTCGGCCGGGCGGCGAGGGCCATGGCGAGGGCTACGCGCTGCTGCTGACCGCCGGACAGCTCGTGCGGGTAGCGGCGGGCGAGCTCAGCGGGGCGGGGCAGCCGGACCTGTGCCAGCAGGTCCACGACGGGTACGTCCCCGCCGGCCTCCTCGATCTGCCGTCCGATCCGCATGGACGGCGTCAGCGCCTGCCCGGCGTTCTGCCCGACGAGCGCGACCGTCCCGCCGCGCAGTCGCCTCAACTCCCGTGCCGACAGGGCGAATACGTCGGCCCCGTCGACCCGGACCGAGCCGCCCGTCAGCCGCGACCCGTGCCGCAGATGCCCGAGCAGCGTCGCCGCGACCGTCGACTTCCCACTGCCCGACTCACCGACCAGCGCCAGCGTCCGGCCCGGTCGCAGGTCGAACGACACCTCGTGGACGACGGGCACGTCACGTCCGCCCGAACGGTAGGCCACGGAGAGGGAGTCCACGGACACGATGGCGGCGGCGCTGGCGGTCATCGGGCCCCCTCCTTGATCCGGTCGACGCCCCACGCCTTGGACAGGCCGTCGGCGGCGAGGTTGAGCCCGATCACGAGCGTGGCCAGGGCGATGATGGGCGCGAGGCTCGCCATGGGGACGACGGTGATGGCCGTGCGGTTCTCGGCGACCATGAGGCCCCAGTCGGGCGTCGGCGGATCGGCGCCGAAGCCGAGGAAGGACAGCGAGGAGATCAGCAGCACCACCCACGAGGCCCGCATCGCGAACTCGACGCACACCACGTCGATGATGTTCGGCAGGACCTCGCGCCGCAGGATCGGCCAGGTGCCCTCGCCCCGGGCGCGCGCCGCGGTCACGTAGTCGGCGGGCACGACCGCCAGCGCGGCGCCGCGCACCACGCGGACGACCTGCGGGACGGACACCACGGCGATCGCGAGGACGATGACCCACGGGCCCGTCCCCAGCGCGGTCACGATGACCAGCAGTGCCAGGACCGACGGCACGGAGAGGACCGCGTCGAGGACTCGTCCCAGCACATCGTCGAACCAGCCGCCGCGCAGGGCCGCCGCGCACCCGGCCACCGTGCCGAGTGCGACGGTCAGCAGCGTCGCGGCCACGGAGACTCCGAGCGCGTACTGGCCGCCGTACAGCACCCGGGCGAGTACGTCCCGGCCGTACTGGTCGGTCCCGGCCAGATGCTCCCAACTCGGCCCGAGCAACGCCTGGTCGGCGTTGCTCGCGAGGGGATCGTACGAGGTGAGGACCGGCGCGAGCAGAGCGATCAGGACGTGGACGGCGACGATCGCGAGGCCGATGGTGGTCGTCCGGGAGGACCGGAGCGTGCGCCAGGCGCGGGCCGTGGCGGACGGCGGCGCGAGCGGGGTGGCGGACGGGGGCGGGGGCGCCGGGGTTTCCAGGGTGCTCATCGGGTCCTCCCGAGCGTACGGAGCTTGGGGTTGAGGGCCATGGCGCCGAGGTCGGCGGCCAGGTTGCAGACGACGTACACGACGGCGCTGATCAGGGCGATGGCCTGGATGACGGGCAGGTCCCGGTTCTGCACGGAGGAGAGCATCAGCTTTCCGATGCCGGGGTAGTTGAAGACGTTCTCGACGACCGCCACCCCGCCGGCGAGCCAGGCGACGTTCAGGGCGATGACGTGCAGGGTGGGCAGCAGGGCGCTCGGCAGGGCGTGCCGTGTGACGACGCGCCACGTCGACAGGCCCTTCAGCCGGGCCGTGGTGACGTACTCGCTCGCCATCACGTCGATGACGGAGGTGCGGGCCATGCGGATGATGTACGCGGCCATGACGACGGCGAGGGCGAGGGCGGGAAGCCATACGGCGGGCAGGAGTTGGCCGACGCTCGCCTCGGGCCCGTACAGCACCACGGCCGGGAACAACGGCAGCGCGATGGAGAAGCACAGCACCAGTACGGTCGCGACGACGAACTCGGGGACGCTCATTCCGACCAGGCTGACCGTCGAGATCAGATGGTCCGGCCAGCGGTCGCGGTACAGGCCCGCGAGGATGCCGAGGAGCAAGGAGCCGGTGACGGCGAACAGGACCGTCACGAGGGCGATGAGCGCGGAGTTGCCGAGGTACAGCCCGACTTCGCCGCCGACCGCCTTGCCGGAGACGAGCGAGAGACCGAAGTCGCCGTGCAGGGCGCCGCCCATCCAGTCGGCGTACCGCTCCCAGGCGGGCTGGTCGAGCTTCAGTTTCTCACGCAGCGCGGCGACCGCGTCCGGCGTGGCGTCCCTGCCGAGTACCTGGGTGGCGACGTCGCCGGGCAGGGCCTGAACGGCGAGGAAGACCAGGACCGAGGAGAGGAAGAGCGTGCCGACGGCGGCGAGCACACGGCGGGCGATGAACGAGAGCATGCTCAGGCTCCCTTCAGGCCGATGCCGCGGTAGTCGAACTCGAAGCCGTACTCGGCGTATCCACGCACCTTGCGCGAGAGACCGACGAGCCGGTCGGCAAACATCGGGGTGATCGCGCCGCCCTTCTCGATCACGAGGGTCTGCGCCTCGCCGTACAGTTCCCGCCGCCGTTTGCCGTCCGTCTCCTGCCGGGCCCGGTCGAGCAGCGCGTCGAAGTCGCGGTCGGACCAGGCGGTCTCGTTGTAGGAGGAGCCGCTGCGGAAGACCTGGGTGAGGAGTTGGTCGACGGGTCTTCCGGTGAACCAGTACGTCGCCATGAGCGGCTGCTTCATCCAGATCTGCGTGTAATACGAGTCCGCCGCGGCCGTCTTGACCCGGATCCGGATTCCGGCCCGCCGGGCCGAGTCCTGGTAGGCCAGGGCCATGGGCGTGAAGACCGGGTCGTACGACGACGTGTAGAGGTCGACCGTGAGGCCCTCGTGTCCGGCCTTCTTCAGCAGGTGCCGCGCCTGTTCCGGGTCGTGCTCGGGGTGCGCGGTGATGTGGGCGGGGTCGCTCGGCGGCACCGGGTTGTCCCAGCCGGCCGTGCCCGCGCCCTGCAGGGCGACCTTCACCACGTGCTCGGGGTCGTACGCGAGCTTCATCGCCTGCCGCACCCGTACGTCGGTGAAGGGCTTCTCCGTGGTGAGCATCGGCAGCACGTACCACTGGGCGTCCTCGACCCGTGCGATCGTCGCGCGGTCGGAGGCGGCGACGACCCGGGCGGTCGCGAAGTCGAGGTTGGTCTGGGACAACAGATCGACCTGCCCGGCCAGCAGGGCATTCGAGCGGGCCGACATATCGGCGACGGAGTAGAAGGAGATGGCGTCCAGGACCGGGCGGCCGGCCCAGTGGTCCTCGTACGCGGTGATGCGGCCGGGGCCCGCGGGCGTGAACGACTCCAGTTGGAAGGGGCCGGTGCCTATGCCGGTGCGGCCGATGCCGCGGCCGCTGCCGTCGGGGATGACATAGCAGTTGTAGTGCGTGAGGAGGCTCGGGAACTCCGCGTGGGGGGTCTTGAGCGGTACAACGAGCGTGTGGGCGTCGGGAGTTCGCAGTCGGCCGGGGTCGACGAGCGGGGCGAGGACGGCTGCCTGCGGAGAGGCCGTCTTCTCGTCGAGGATGTGGCGCAGGGTGTAGGCGGCGTCGGCGGAGGTGAGGGCGCGCCCGTCATGGAAGGTGACGCCCTTGCGGATGCGGAAGGTCCAGGTGCGCGCGTTGGCGTCCGGCTCCCAGGACTCGGCGAGGTCGGGGGCGACGGCACCGTTCTCACCGATGCGGACCAGGCGGTTGTAGAGGGCGCCGAGGTATTCGTACGCCGACAGGGCGCTCGCCGGGTCGAGGGTCTCGGCGTCGGAGGCGGGGGGCCGGGCGATACGGAGGGTGCCGCCGGGGTCTGGAGCGCCCTGCTTGGCCGCGGCGGGCAGTGCGGGCGCCGCCGATGCGCCGGTACAGCCGCTGAGCAACCAGGAGGCGCCGAACGCCGCGGCGCTCGCGGCTCCCGTGGCGAGGACCGACCGCCGCCCCGGGTGGTGGATGTCGGACATGACCGACCGTCCTTCGCGCTATTCGTTCGAAAGAACGATTGAGTGAACGGCGTGAACGATAACGCGGCGACGGGATCCCGCCAACCCTTGGAGGCGGAACGCCCCCGGGGCGCAAAGTGACCACGCCACCGGTCAGATTGCGCCAACCCATGACCGCAATTTGCGTCAGGAAAGACGGACCTACGTCCGTACCGACGGTAAGGGCTTGCTTTGCATGGCCTTTGCACGTAACCCTTCCCGCCCATAACTAGCCAGGTTCCGGGGGGAATTGGCATATGCAAGGCACGGTGGACGGATTCAGCTACGGCGCGGTCACTCCGGTGGCCGCCTACCTCATGGCATGCCTGGGAGGCGCTCTGGGGCTGCGCTGCATCGTCCGGTCTCTTTACAACAACGAACAGGCGTGGAAGCCGGGTTGGCTGGCGCTCGGCGCGGCGTCGATCGGATGTGGCATCTGGACCATGCACTTCATCGCGATGATCGGTTTCCAGGTCGAGGAGACCCCTGTCCGCTACGAGGTCGGCTTGACGGTGCTGAGTCTCGTCGTGGCGATCGTCGTGGTCGGCGTCGGCGTCTTCGTCGTGGGATACCGCGGGGCCGACGGCGGCACGCTGGCCGTCGCGGGCGTCGTCACCGGCCTCGGTATCGCCGCCATGCACTACTTGGGGATGTCGGCGATCCAGATGAACGGGCGTGTCGAGTACGCCCCGGTCCCCGTCGCGCTCTCCGTCGTGATCGCCGTCGTCGCCGCGACCGCCGCCCTGTGGGCGGCCGTCTCGGTCCGGGGTCTCCTGGCAAGCCTGGGAGCCAGCCTGGTCATGGGCGTGGCCGTGAGCGGCATGCACTACACCGGTATGTCCGCGATCAGCGTGCATCTCCACGGCGCGACAGGAGGAGCCTCGACCGGCGACTCGCCGATGTCGCTCCTGCTCCCCATGCTCATCGGCCCGGTCATCTTCCTGGTGCTGGCCGGAGCGATCGTGATGTTCGACCCCCTCCTCGTCACGGGTGACGGCGACCAGGGTCGGCCCGCCTCTCGACAGGGCACCGCGGTCGGCGACGCCGACAACTCCGTGCCCCGGTCCGGCTCCTCCGGCTCCCTCTTCGAGGAGGAGCCCGATCCCGAGCGACGCCCCCACGGGCAGCACGAGGCCCCACGGTCCGCCTACGAGTGGTGAGTTGCTTCTCGAAGTCGCCGCGTCTCGGGGGTACGTACCCGAGCCTGCCCCCGACCTGTACAGCGGCCGACTCGCCCGACGGGTGCGACGCGGGCCGCCGTCGTGACGACGCTTTTTCACCCGCCCGCGGCGGTCTTCTCCAGGGCGGCGATGTCCAGCTTGGACATCGAGAGCATCGCCTGCATCGCCCTGGCCGCCTTCCCCTGGTCGGGGTCGCTGATCAAGTCGGTCAGCCTGGTCGGGACGACCTGCCAGGAGAGGCCGAACTTGTCCTTCAGCCAGTCGCAGGGACCTTCCTCGCCGACGCCCTCTGTCAGCCGGGACCAGTAGACGGCACCTGGAAGGCCGTGCACCGCGGCGCCGGTTTCGTCGGCAAGCCGCTCTGGCTGATCATCAACCTCCAGATGGAGGGCTCGTCGGGCTCCTCGGGCCCGGGAGGGAACACGTACTACCGGGCGCGGAACGTGTACGTGGGGCGCAACCGGGTCTAGGGACGGGCCGGGGCCGGCCCCCTCCGGCAGAAACCCACCTGCGTGCATGGTGCACGCAGAGCTAGCATCGGCGGCCATGATCTCTTCGGACGACACAGCGATCCACCCGTTTCGCATCGACATCCCGCAGGGCGACCTCGATGACCTCCATGTGCGCCTGGACCGCACCCGGTGGCCTGACGAACTGCCCGGCGCGGGCTGGGCGTACGGCGTACCGCTGGACTATCTGAAGGAGCTGGCGCACTACTGGCGCCACGTGTACGACTGGCGGGCCGCGGAAGCACGGCTCAACGAGTGGCCGCAGTTCACCACGACCGTCGATGGCGCGACGCTGCACTTCGCCCACGTGCGGTCCCCGGAACCGGACGCGACACCTCTGGTCATCACGCACGGCTGGCCGGGTTCGATCGTCGAATTCCTCGATGTCGTGGGACCGTTGACGGATCCACGAGCCCACGGCGGCGACCCCGCCGACGCGTTCCATCTGGTGATCCCGAGCATCCCCGGGTTCGGGTTCTCCGGGCCGACGCGGGACAGGGGCTGGGACCACCGCCGGGTCGCCGCCGCGTTGGCCGTGCTGATGGAGCGGCTGGGCTACGAGGGGTACGGCGTGCAGGGCGGCGACTGGGGCGCGGGCATCTCCCGTGAGCTCGGCCGCGTCCGCCCCGACCGGGTCATCGGCGTGCACCTGAACCTGCTGCCGGACTCGGCCGTGACCGCGGAACCGGACGAGAAGGAGTTGGCCGCGCTGAGCCCCGCCGAGCGCGAGCGCACCCTGGCCTCCTGGGAACGCACCCAGGAGTGGGTCCGCGAGCGCCAGGGATACGCCGTCCTCCAGGCCACCCGGCCGCAGACGCTCGCTTATGCCCTCATCGATTCGCCGGTCGGCCAACTGGCCTGGATCGCCGAGAAGTTCAAGGAGTGGACCCACTCCGGTGACCGACCGGAGGACGCCGTCGACCGCGACCGGCTGCTCACCAACGTGATGCTGTACTGGCTCACCGGCACCGCCGGCTCGTCCGCCCGCATCTACTACGAGCGCGCGCACGCCGACGGCTGGGGCGCCGCGCCCGAACCGTCGTCCACCCCGACCGCCCTGGCCGTCTTCCCGCGCGAGAACTTCATCCCCGTACGGCACATCGCCGATCGGACGAACACCATCGTGCGGTGGACGGAGTTCGATCGGGGCGGGCACTTCGCCGCGACGGAACAGCCGGACCTGCTCGTGGACGATGTACGGGCGTTCTTCCGAGAGCTGCGAGGCTAGGGGGTGTCCGCCCTGATCCGCTGGACATGCCTTGGGGGCCCGTTGGATGACTCGTGTGCGCGGGTGCTCCGTCAGCAGTGTGCCTCGACGAGCACGGGCGCGCCGTCCGGCAGGTCGAGCCGGATCTCTTCGGCGGCCGCGACCGGGCTGCCGTCGACCCGTACGGCACCAGGGCTGAAACGGGCGGGCAGCCGAAGGCGTGCGGGTACCGTGCCCGACCCCTGCCGCACGACGCGTATCTCCAGCCGGTCCTCGCCCGCGCGGACATCGAGACCGACCCGGCCGAAGCGGGTGGGGGTGCCCTCGACGCGGATCTCGGCGCCCGGCCGGAACCAGTGCGCGGGCGCCGCGGGCAGCAGGTCGAGGCCCGCGCCGCGTTCGAAGACCAGCAGGTGACGCACCAGGCGGACGAACTCAGCCGACGCCCAGTTGTGCGGCATGTCCCCGCAGATCTGGAGGTGTCCACTGCCGGTCAGCGGCTGTTCCTCCCGCCAGACACGGGTCGGGGAGGCGTGGTTGGCGAAGGCGTAGAGGTAGTCGGCCGCCTTGTCGGGGCGGTCCGCGTACAGCCAGGCGTGCGCGGCGAAGGACGCCTGGTACGTCCACACCGCCTTGTACGGCAGCCAGCCGGTGGTGGCCGGGATGCCCTGCTCGTCGTCGCGGGCCTCGTACAGATCGAGCAGGTCGCGGACCACCTCGTCGTCGGCGGCGAAGATCTCGCCGGGCCAGATGGCGTGGCACAGCGCCCAGGTCGCGGTCTCGGGCCGGATCCGGCGCCAGACCGGCACCTGGCTGTCCGGGGTATGCGGCCGGAACTGGTGCTCGCCGCTGCCCGGCAGGTTCATCGGGAGATGACGCAGGCCGTCGTCGGTGGTACGCCGCTGGATCTTGGCGGATCGCTGGAAGGCGGAGAGCAGGCTTTCGAAGAGGTCCGCGAAGCGTTCGGCGTCGGCCGTCTCGTCGAGCATGCGCGCGCCCGCGACCGCGTACCGGAGTCCGGTGAGGATCCACATCGTGGTGGTGTACTCCGCGCGGCTGCCGCCGAGTCCGCCGTCCCCGAACGCCTCGGGGAGCAGCCCGCGGAGGGGATGGTCGGCGGGCAACTCGGCCGCCTGCTCGCGCAGTTCGGCGATATGGGCCACGGCCGCGCGGATGGTGGGCCAGCGGCCGCGCAACGCGTCGGAATCGCCGGTGAGTTCGGCCTGCCGCACCATGGTGGCGATGGCGATGCCGGTCTCCTTGACGTACGGCTCGCTGTCCAGCTGCACGATGGCGCCGTTCGGCTTGACCCGCCGCATCAGCACCTCAAGACCGGCGTCGGCCGGGTCGTCCAGCCCCAGGTAGCGCGCCGCCTCGAGGAGGAAGTGGCCGTCGACCAGCCAGAGTCCCCGATAGATGGTCGGCCCGACATGCAGCACCGGCAGGTCCTGCTCGATCTCCCGGGCCTGGAGCAGGTTGCGGGCGCAGGCGGTGAGCATGTCCTGTACGTCGGGGTCGGGCACCGTCAACGGCAGCCGCTGGACGTCGAGTCGGTCCCAGTACCGGCGTTCCGCCCGGAGCGCGGCGTACGCCTGGTCGAGGTCCAGTTCGCCGTCGGTCAGCGGAACGACGACCGCGCCGCTCATGCTATCGCCGCCCCGCAGAACCACCGGACTGGTCACCAGACCGTCGGCCGCACCGAACCCCGAAGCGGAGCCGCCGACGAGCGGATGACCGCAGGACCGCAGCCGCCAGGCGCCCGCGGGAGCGGCGTCGGTGGTCGGCAGCCCGTCCGTCCATTCCGGGGTGGCGGGCGCGGTGTCGAGGGGAACCGCGTGCACCTCGTGGCGGGATCCGGTGCTCGCGAGCGTCTCCCCGCGCAGCTGGGCTTCGATGCGCAGACCGGTGAGGACCTCGTCCGCACCGGGCGCCGCCCTGATGGTCCACAGGACGATGTCGTACCGGGCCGGCCCGTAGTGGGCGAAGGTGGTCATCTCCAGCGTCTGGTTCGGGTAGGCGACGACTGTACGGACGATGGCTCGCCGGGCGCTCTCGGTCTCCTGTGTGACCCGCACCGGGCGATGGGTGGTCTGCGCGGAGAACCCCACCGTCCGCGCGAAGGACCAGGCGTCGAAGCCGCTCGCGTGGAAGCCGTAGAGGAGGGCGCCGTCCTCGCCTACGAGGCTCTTGTGGGGGTCGTCCGGCCGGCACAGCAGCGTCCAGGAGGAGTCGGGCGCGTGCCTGAAGTCGATGGTGCTGGTGGTCACTTGACGATGGGTCATTTGACGGCTCCGGCGGTCAGCCCCGACACGATGCGGCGCTGCGCGAACAGCACGAGCAGGACGACGGGCAGGGTGATCAGGACGACCGCGGCGTCGATGCGGTTGTAGAAGACCTGGAACTGGCTCTGCCCGAGGTTCACGATCGCCAGCGGCGCCGTGAAGCGTTCCGGGGTCTGCAGGAAGGACGTGGCGAACGCGAAGTCGTTCCAGGCGAGGATGAAGGAGATGATCGCGGAGGTGAAGACGGCGGGCATCGCCACGGGGACGACGATCCGCCACAGCACTTGCAGGCGACTGGCGCCGTCCACCATGGCCGCCTCCTCCAGGCTGCGCGGCACCTGGTCGAAGAAGCTCTTCAGCAGCCAGGTCGCGATGGGCAGCGTGTAGACCATGTATGCCAGGACCAGTCCCGCCGGGGAGTCCAGCAGCTGGAGCTCGCGGTAGACGAGGAAGAGCGGGCCGACCATGGCCAGCACAGGGAAGAACCCGGCGAAGAGCACGAAGCCCAGCACGACGCCCGCGCCGCGCACCCGAAGCCGGGACAGCGCGTACCCGGCCAGCGTCGCGCACACCACCGAAAGCGCCGTGCTGACCAGGCAGATGAGGATGCTGTTGAGCAGCGGGCGCAGGAAGTTCTGGTCGGAGAGGTTGTCGGCGTAGCTGGAGAGCGTGAAGTGCTTCGGCAGGAATCCGGTGACCCCCTGCGCGAACTCCTGGGAGCTCATCAGCGAGGTGCGCAGGATCCACAGGAACGGGAAGAGCGAGATGGTGACGATGGCCGTCACGAGGAGGCCGAAGCCGGTGCGTCGCCAGGCCGCGGCCCGGCGACGCCGGTCCCGGCCGGCCCTCCGGGCATCCGGCACCGGTGCCCGCACCGCAGCGGAGTGCTCGGCCACATGGAGTTGTCCGGTCATCGGGTCTCCTCCCCGCGGTCGGTACGGAAGATCCGGACGTAACCGGCGGCGACGAGCAGCGCCAGCACCACGAGGACCACGGAGAGGGCACCGCCCGTGCCGAAGTCGGTCTCGACCAGGAACTCGCGCCAGTTGATGTAGGAGAGGGTCTCCGTGGTGTTGCCCGGCCCTCCGCCGGTGAGGATGAAGACCACGTCGAAGACCAGCAGGGCGGACAGCGTACGGAAGATCAGCGCCACCAGCAGGGCCGGCTTGAGCAGCGGCAGGGTGACGCGCCAGAAGGCCTGCCAGGCGCTCGCGCCGTCGATCCGTGCCGCCTCGTACAGCTCGTCCGGGATCACCTGGAGACCGGCCAGCAGGATGATCGCCACGAACGGCACGGTCTTCCACGCGTCGGTCGCGCCGATCGCCGCCCACGCCGTCCACTCGCCACCGAGCCAGTTGGTGTCCGCGCCGGGCAGATGCAGGGCGCTGAGGGCCTGGTTCACGAACCCGGTCTGCGGATCGAGCATCGTCTTCCACGACGTCGCCGCCACCACGGTGGGTACCGCCCACGGCACCAGGACGGCGGCCCGCACCCAGCCCCGGCCGCGGAAGCGGCGGTGGAGGACGAGGGCCACGACGAGCCCGGCGACGATCTGTGTGAAGACCGAACCCGCGGTGAACAGCAGGGTCCGTATCAGCGCCTGCCGGAACGCCGCATCGGCGAACAGCGCCCGGTAGTTGCCGAGGCCGGCGAAGCCGTCCGCCGCGGGGTCGGTCAGTTTGACGTGGCGTACGGAGTTCCACAGGTTGTACGCGAGCGGGAACGCCGTGACCGCCAGCAGGATCACCAGGGTGGGCGTCAGCAGCAGCCAGCCCAGTCGCCGGTCCGTCGCTGCGGCGCGTGCCCGCCGCAGCGACGGCCGGTTTCCCCCGGGGGAGGCGGTGCCACCGGCGAGAGGTGCGGAGACACCGCTAGCCACGGGCCGCGTCCCGGACCTTGGGCGCCGCGTCGGACAGGGCCTTGTCCGGTGCGGTCAGGTTGGACACGACGGAGGAGAGCATGGTCTGCAACTCGACCGAGACCTTGGGGTAGTTGGGCGAGACCGGCCGCTGGACGGCGACCTTGGCCACCTTCTCGACCTCGCGGTAGTAGGGCGCTTCCTTGAACAGCTCGGGGCTGTACGCGGCCGACACCGAAGGCGGGTTGCCCGCCTTCAGTGCCCGGTCGATCTGGACGTCCTTGCTGGTGAGGTACTGGATCAGCTTCCAGGCGGCCGCCGTGTGGGTGCTCTTGGAGTTGATCGCCAGCATCTCCGTGCCGAGGGTGCCGCCCTTGCCTGCGAACGGCACGAAGCCGACCTTGCCCTCGGTGGGCGTGCCCTTGGTGGTGGAGAAGACGAAAGGCCAGTTGATCGCGAACGCCGCCTGACCGGAGCTGAACGCCTGCTGGACTTCGCCCTCCTTCCAGCCGGTGACCGCGCTGGGTGCGATCTTGTACTTGCGGATCAGGTCGTCCATGAACTGCAACGCCTGCTGGTTCTGCGGTGTGTCGAGGTTCTCGGGATCGAGCTTGCCGCCGAAGCCGCCGGCGAGGGCCATGAACGCGGTGATCACGCCTTCGTACTTGGCGCCCTCGAAGGCCAGCCCGTACTTGAGCTTCGAGTCCTTCTTCATCGCCTCCTGAGCGGCGGTGACGAGTTCGTCGGGCGTCGTAGGGGGCGTCTTGACCAGGTCGGTGCGGTAGAAGAGGCCCTCGGTGTTGGCGAACCAGGGCACGGCGTAGGTCTTGCCCTCGTACTGGCCCGCGGTGAGTGAGCTCGGCAGGAACTTGGAGGTGTCTGCCTTCACCTTCGAAAGGTCGAGCAGCCAGCCGGACTTGGCGAAGGCGGCGCCGTAGATGCCGTCCAGCTTGAAGACGTCGGGGGCTCCTGAGCCCGCGACGAGCCGCTGCTGGATCTGCTGCTGGTACTGGGTGGCGTCGGTGGAGAGCACCTGCACCTTGACCTTGATCTTCGGGTTCGCCTTCTCGAACGCCTTGATCGCGGCGTTCGTGGCCTTGCCCTCCTCGCCCAGGCCGGTGAGAGCGACGTTGACCGTCTGCGTGCCGTCGGAGCTGGTCGAACCGCTTCCGCCGGTGCCGCAGGCGGCGATCAGGGAGACCGACGCCGCGAGCGCGAGTGCCGTGATGCATCTGCGCGGTGTCCGTCCTGGCGAAGTGAAGGCTCTCATGTCCCGACCTTTCTCGGAGCGCGGCGCATGGTCGTCTGCATGCGGTGGCAGCAAGTCCGGTCTAACTGGTCAGACCAGCCTGCCCGCGGGGCACACCTTCCCATCGCGGTCCGGGAGCGTCAAGGCAGTGGACGCAAGTTGTGGAGGGCCGCGCGGATGCCCAAATACGGCCTGGAGTGACGGGTGGGGCGGGGGTCTGCGACCGCATGGAGGCCGGTCCCTCGCTCACCATGCGGTCTTACCGGTCTATCCTGGCCACGGACACCGCCCGCCCTCGAGAGGACTGACACCATGGCATCGGACTTCTCGGCGAAGGCCGGCGCCCGGCCGCTCTATCCGAACCAGGACGCCGTCCTGACCCAGCTGGAGCGCCGGATCCTGAGCGGGGCGCTGAAGGTCGGCGACCGGCTGCCGTCCGAACGCACTCTGTGCGCCGAATACAACGTCAGCCGGCCGGTGATCCGGGAGGTGCTGCGGGGTCTGCAGGAACGCGGCTACATCGAGATCCATCCCGGTCGCGGCTCGTTCGTACGGGCCGTGGGAGCGAGCGACTTGGCACGGCCGCTGGCGCGGATGGCACAGCGCACCGGCGTCACGCCGAGGGATCTGGTTACAGCACGCACCATGCTGGAGTGCGAGGCGGCGGCGATGGCCGCGTCACGCGGCACCGACGAGCAGATCGATCTCGTACGGCAGGCTCTGGAGGCTCATCAGGCGGCCCAGGACCTGACCACCCTCGCCCGCTCCGACCTCGCCTTCCACGAGGCGGTGGCACACGCCGGCGGAAACCCGGTGATCGCGGTGATGTTCGGCTCCATCCGGACCCTGGTCTACGGGCTCATGCTGCGCAGCCTGAGCGACCGGGAGGTGCTGGCGGCGGGCGACCCGTGGCACCAGACGATCTACGAAGGCATCGCACGCCGGGATCCCGAAGCGGCGCGAGCCGCGATGGCGGAGCATCTGCGGCTGGCGCTGGACTTCTACGGCGCGGACCTGGACACGCCGCTGGACGACGTGCTGGCGCGGCGGGGCATCCAAGTCGCGCGACTGGACGACGAGTTGGCGGGCTTCGGCTGAGCAGCTGAGCCCCTGCAGCGACTGAGCCCGTCCAGTGGCTGAGGGCGGTCACCCGCCTGCGTCCAGCCGGGACACCCGGCGCCGCGTATGCGCGGACTCGAGGTGTTCCGCACGCAGCGCGACCCCCAGCCCGGGAGTGGTCGTCGGTGCCACCCGCCCGTCGACCGGCACGGGCAACCCCTCGGCCATGAGCCCGTACCAGCTGTGATGGAAGGCGCGTACGGTCTCGGCGATCAGCCCGTTCGGCTGACTCGCGACGAATTCGACGCAGGTGGCGAACGACACCGGCCCGGTGCAGTCGTGCGGCGCGACGGCGACGCCGTACGTGTCGGCCAGCGCGGCCACCTTCCGCGCCTCGGTCAGCCCGCCCGCCCAGCTGATGTCGATGATGGCCACGTCGATCGCGCCGCTCTCCAACAGCGGCTTGAACGCCCGGCGGCCGGCGAGCGTCTCCCCCGTCGCGATCGGCACCGAGGTGCGCGCGCGCAGACTGCGGTAGCCGTCGACGCCGTCGGGCCGCAACGGATCCTCCACCCAGAAGGGTTCGATGTCCTCCAGCGCGGTCAGGATCTCGACGGCGGCCCTGACCGACCACAGTCCGTGCAGTTCGACGAGGATGTCCATGCGATCGCCCGCGGCGCCGCGGATCTCCTCCAGCACCTTCATGCCCTGCCGGATGTCCGCAGGTGAGACGTGCAGCCCACCGGTCCGCTCCGCGGCGGAGTCGAACGGCCACACCTTCATCGCCGTGATCCCCTCCTCCAGCAGGGACCGCGCCAGCTCGGCGGGACGGTGGAGGAAGGCCTCCAGGTCCTCGTAGCGGTCGGACACCTCGGCCAGCCCCCAGTTGGCCGAGGACTGCCGCCCCTCGTCGCGGATGTAACCGGTGCCCGCGCAGGTGTTGTAGACGCGCAGCGACTCCTGCGCCGGACCGCCCAGCAGCGCCGCCACCGGCAACCCCGCGCGCTTGCCCAGCAGATCCCAGAGCGCGATGTCCACCGCCCCGTTGCCGCGCGTCTCCGCCCCCGAACCGCCGAAACCGACGTACGGCGCGAGCAGCCGGGCCACCCTCTCGGGAGCCGGATCCACCAGACCGAGCAGCACCGGAGCAACCGATTCATGGAGGTACGCCTCGACGGCCTCCGCCCCCCAGAACGTCTCCCCCAGCCCCTGCAACCCGTCGGACGTATGGACAAGGACCTGGCAGACGTTGGGCTGGACTGCCGACCGCACGGTTTCCAGGGCGGTGATGCGCATGAGCGGCCTCCATCTGGTCATGCCGGTCTTACCAGTCAGCCTGGAGCCTGACCGAGACTTCGCTTCGCGTCAAGCGCGCCGCTCCGGCACAGGGGACCCTGACGCACCTCTTGACACGCGGTGGGAAAGGGCGGCAGAAAGGGAGGCTGGCGGTCAGACCAGTTAGACCGAAGAGGGGACAGCGGGTGCTCCAGGATCTCGTCGGCCGACAAGTCGCCATCACCGGCGGCGTCGGCGACATCGGCCTCGCCATCGGGTACGAACTCGCCTCCCGAGGCGCCGACGTCGTACTGATCGACATCGTCGACGAGCCCGCGGCCGCCGCCCGCATCGCCGGCCTCGGACAGGTCGTGGGCACGCTGCGCTACGACATCGCGGACACCACCGACCCGGACGCTCTCACGGCGGCGCTGGCCCGCGTGGACGGCCTGGACACGGCGATCGGCAACGCCGGCATCGTCCGCTCGTCCCCGTTCCTCAAGATCACGCCCGAGGACTGGCAGGCCCAGCTGAACGTCAACCTCACCGGCGCCTTCCACCTGACCCAGGCGGCGGCCCGCCAGATGGTCGCCGCCGGCACCGAGGGCCGCATCGTCCTCACCGGCTCATGGATCGGCTCCGTGCCGTGGCCCGAGACCACGGCGTACTCCGTTTCCAAGGCCGGCCTGGAAATGCTCGCGCGCTCCGCCGCCCTCGAACTGGCCCCCCACCGCATCCGCGTCAACGTCCTCGCGCCCGGCATCGTCGACGCCGGCATGGCCGCCCGCCAGTACCGGGAGGAACCGCAGTACCGCGCGCGCGTGGACCGGGCCATTCCACTGGGCGAGCTGCAGTCCCTCAGGCAGGTCGCCCAGGCCGCGGGGATGCTGTGCTCCCCGGCGGCCGACTACCTCACCGGCACGGTGCTGCTGGCGGACGGCGGGTGCTCGCTGCTCGCGGGCACCTGACGGCCGGCCGACAACAGCGGCGGGCCGCGCCAGGCGCCAGCCTCGCGCACCGGGGTCGGTCCGGGCAGCCGGGTCCTGGAAGTGGGGCCCGGCACCGGCCAACTGACCGTTCCGCCGACGGAGTCGGGCTGCCTCATCACGGCCGTTGAGCCTGGGGCCACGAGGTGGCCGCGGTCGCCCGGCGCAGTCTGCAGGTGGCTACTGGCCGACCCGTCCGTCGATCCTCTCTCGGAGGAAGTCCGCGTGGCCCATGTGCCGGGCGTACTCCTCGATCATGTGGACGAGCACCTCGCGGAGGGCGATCGGTTCGCCGCCGTTGTCGCCGGCGACCTCGAGGTCGGCGGCCTCTTCCACGAACTGTTCCGCGAAAGCGACCTCGGCCCGCCAGTGCTCCCACGCCTCCGCCACGACCTCGGGGGCGGGCACCGCGCCGTTGAAGTCCGCGTTGGGGTCGGCCTCGGTGCGGTAGAGCCGGGGCACGTCCTGGCGCGCCATGACCCGCCGGAACCAGCTGCGTTCCGTCTCGGCGAGGTGGCGGACGAGGCCCAGCAGCGACAGGTTGGACGGCTCCACGGAGCGCCGGGCCATGGCCTCGGCGTCGAGCCCGGCGCACTTCATCTCCAGCGTCAGCCGGTAGTCGCTCAGATACGCGACGAGCGTGGCGCGCTCCCCCACATATCCGCCGTCGCTGCGCGGATCGTCATCGGGATGGAGGAACATGTCCCACCACCCGAAGGTGCGCTCCACCTTCTCGGGCGACCCATCTGGCTGTGCTTCCTTCTCGGGCTCTGGCTGAAGGGTGTTGGCCATGGGGTGAGCATCGGGGAACGGCATGGGATGCGCCACCGGATTTTCGCTGTCACGTCGTCATGTCGGAGGACGCCTGGTCGGGCGACTGTTCGGAGGGCTCCACCGGCGGGGGTTCGGACGACGGGGACTCGGTCTGCGGCGATTCCGTCTTCGGGGACTCGCTCTTCGGAGACTCGGTTTCCGGCGACGGCGTGGACGGAGACGACGGCGGCAGCGAACTCACGGACGGGGACGGCCGCTTCACGGGTGGATCGGTCTTCTCGTCCTTGCCGCCCGTGTCGCCCCTGTGCCGCTCGATCCATTCGCCGTTGTCCGGGTCATAGATGACGAAGACGTTGATGACCTGCGCCGCGGGCGAGACGACCACAACGTCCGACGACCGGTACGACGGCCACGAGTCGCCCGTCCTCTTGGGCGTGCCCTTCTGCGCGACCGGCGGCCGCAGCGGGTTGCCGCAGGAGCAACGCACGCGGGGCACGCCACGGTCGTCGACGAGGACGGCGGTGCCGGCCTGGAGGACCGCCTGGTAGCTGGTGGCGGCGCCGTCGCGATAGCCATGGTTGGTGACACGGGTGTCCATCCGCAGCTGTACGGGGGTGAGCGAGCGCAGGTAGCCGGGCACGGTGGAAGGCTCGATGCCGGGCACGGAGGCGAAGGCCTTGTTCTTGGCCGGTGCCGCCTGGAGTGCGCTGATCTGCTTCTCCACGTCGCAGCTGGCCACCTCTCGTGTGCCGCCGTAGAGGCCGGGGGCCGAACCGTCCACGCCTTGCGTCACGTTGGCGGAATCCGAGGTGCCTGTCGGCGGGGGCGTCTCCGGCACGGTCGAGTTGTCTCGTGCCGTCGACTCTGTGTACGGGTCGGGCCCCGCCTTGCCCGCGGCCTGGAGGAAGACCTCGCTGCCGGAGTTCGAGGCGCCGTCGGGGCGGGTGAAGACCAGGCCCAGGGTCACCGCGGCGATGGCCAGGACAGCGATGACCGCGATGCGGGGTCCCGATTTCCACCACGGGCGGCCACCTCCGCCTCCGCCTCCGGGGCCGTGTCCGTCACCGGAGCCGTGCTCGCCCGGGCCGATCGGACCGCCGGGGCCGGAGGGACCGCCGGGGCCCGGAGGACCGCCTCCCGTGCCGCCGGCCCCCGCCCCGCCGCCCGACGGGCCTGACGGACCACGATCGCCCGACGACCGCCCGGAACCCGGCCGAGACGGACCCGACAGCGGGCCCGACGGTGGTCCGGTGGGGCGGTCGGAGGACGGCGGTTCGGTACTCACGAGCTCTTCTTCCCGGCGTAGGGGATCCTGCGGCGGCATTTCACATGATGTGTGACGCTTTGCACATGCCCGAGGACATTGTGTGCTTCAGTCCTGTAGCGCTCGCAAGCTGACGCGGTCGGCCCTCCCTGGCAGGCGCGCCGCCGGAGCCCTGCCTAGCGTTGCAGCGTGAGTCACCAGACATCCGCTGACCAGGCAGTAACCCGCCGCGGCCGGGCCAGCCCCCGCGATGGCTGGATCGACGCCCTCGCGACGGTCCTGGCCGCGCTGATCGTCATGGCCGTGGTCGCCTCGCTCGGACTGTGGGCGGCAGGGGCGGCGGATCTGCCGGACGGCGCGTTTCCCCGCGTCGTCGCCGCCACCGTGGTGGTGGCGGTCGGCGGATCGGTCGAGTTCGCGGGCAATGCCGGGTTCCTCGCCGAGACACACGCCGACATGACCGTGATCCCCCTGTCCGTGACGCTCGCCGGAGTCCTGGTCATCACCGCCGGATTCCTCCGGCCGCTGCGCCACCGGGCCGTCGCCGGCGGCTCCGAACTCGTGGGCTGGGCCGCCCGGGTCGCGGTCCTGTGGCTCCTTGCCCTGACCGCCGTCGGGTTGTCGGCCCGCCAGACCTTCGAGATCCCACTCGGCGACGAGACCTTGGGCGACATCGGCGAGTTGCTCGACGCGACGCCCCGGGTGGGCTTCAGGACCGACCTGCCGGTGACGCTGGCCCTCGGGCTGCTGTGGCTCGCGGGTGTACTGGTCCTCGCGCTGCTGGTCTCCCGGAAGGCTCCGCTGCCGGCCCGGCTGCTGCGTTTCCAGGAGTCGGTGCGGCCGGCCGCGTTCGCCATGGTCGCGCTGCTGCTCGCGTGCGTCGCCGTGGGGCTCGTCATCGCTCTGGTCGTCGCGGCCACGCGCGGGCATGCCGTCGAGACGTTCGCGGTGATCCTTCTCGGGCTCCCCAACCTCGTCTGGCTCGTCTTCACCATCGGCCTGGGCGCCACGTGGGAGGGCCGCGTCGAGGGGCCGTTCGGGCTGCCCATGCCGGAGCTGCTGGACACCGTGCTGCGTACGCCGGACATCTCCACGCTCAACCTGCGGACACTGGCCGAGCAGGACGGCAGGGTGTGGTGGCTGATCGTCGTCGACGCCGTGCTGCTCCTGGCCGCGGCGTTCCTCATGGCCGCCCGCTCGCCGGCCAGGGTGCGCGCCTGGCAGCACGCCCTGCACATGATGGTCGCCCTCGTGCTCACCGTGCTCACGGTCTGTCTCGTCTGCCGCACCTCCGCGCACTACGGCTTGTCCCTCCTCGGCATCGGCGACCTCGGCGGCGAACTGTCCGGCGACCTTCTGCTGCGGCCACGGCTGTGGACCGCGCTGGGATTCGCCGCGCTCTGGGGACTCGTGACCGGTTTCCTGGGCGGCCTGCTCGCCTCACGCGTGCACCGGCGGGGCGAGGTTGGCAGTACGCGCGCCTGACTCCCCGGCGACGTACTACGGTACGTCTCCATGATCGAGCCGGACTTCCTGCACACGACCCGAACGGCGTACGACTCCGTCGCAGTCCAGTACGCCGAACTCTTCGCGAACGCACTCGACGACTATCCGTTGGACCGGGCGATGCTCGCCGCGTTCGCCGACCTCGTGCGGGCGGACGGCGCGGGAGCGGTCGCCGACGTCGGCTGTGGTCCCGGCCATGTGACCGCGCTGTTACACAGGCTCGGGCTGACCGCGTTCGGCGTGGACCTCTCCGCGGAGATGATCTCCATCGCGCGTGCGGCGCATCCGGAGCTGCGGTTCGACGTGGGTTCGATGACCGCGCTGGCCCTCGAGGACGGTGAGCTCGGCGGGGTCCTCGCCCGGTACTCGATCATCCATACCCCGCCGGAGCGGCTGCCGGAGGTGTTCGCCGAGTTCCACCGGGTGCTGGCGCCCGGCGGCCATCTGCTGCTCGCGTTCCCGGCCCACGACAAGCCTTCGGAGCTCGCGGAGTCCTTCGACCACAAGGTGTCGCTCGCCTACCGGTGGTCCCCCGACCCCGTCGCCGATCTGCTGCGCGAAACCGGGCTCCGCGAAGTGGCCCGTATGGTCCGAGAGCCGGGCGAGGACGAACGGGCCTTTCAACAGGCCCACCTGCTTGCCCGTAAGGCTTGATAAGGCTCAGGACGACTTCAGGCTCAGGGCCTCTCCGGTAGCCGGGGGACCTGGGGGAAGACCGGCAGGGCCCAGCGGGGCGGTGCCGGCGGTGGGCCCGGGTGGTGGGGAGTCCCGGCGACCCCGAAGTCCACCTGGGTCGGTGGGTGGTCCGCCGCCCGGGCTCTCGTCGCTGCCGTACGCAGCGCGGCCACGAAGGCGAGGCAGGAGTCGTAGCGGTCGTCGGGGCTCTTGGCCAGGGCCCTCTCCAGTACGGCGTCGGCGGGCGCGGGGATGTCGGGGCGCGCGTCGGTCAGACGGGGCGGCACGTCGTACTGGTGGGCCCAGAGCAGCGCCATGTCGTCGTCGCGCTGGAAGGGCGGCCGGCCTGCCAGGGCCTCGTGGACGACGCAGGCAAGACTGTAGACGTCGCAGCGGCCGTCGACGGGGCGGCCGGAGATCTGCTCCGGCGCCACATAGTCGAGCGTGCCGACGAACTGGCCGACCGTCGTGAACCCCGTCAGCGACAGCGACTTCTTCGTGAGGCCGAAGTCGGTGAGGTAGACGTGCTCGGGGTGGTCGCTGTCCGTGCCCTGGGCGACCAGGATGTTGCCCGGTTTGACGTCCCGGTGGACCAGGCCGTGGTCGTGGGCGGCGTCCAGCGCGGACGCCACCTGGCCGACGATTCGGGTGGCCGCCGCGACGGGCAGCGGGCCCTCGCGGTCGAGCAGATGGCGCAGGTCGCGGCCGGACACGTACCGCATGGCGATGTACAGGACGCCGTCCGTCTCGCCCGCCTCGAAGACCGGCACGATGTGCGGATGGTCGATCGCGGCGGCCACCCGCGACTCGTGAGTGAAGCGTTTGCGGAAGGTGTCGTTGCGGGCGAGTTCCGGGGCGAGCAGTTTGAGCGCGACCGTCCGGTCGAGGCGCAGGTCCCTGGCCCGGTACACCACGGCCATCCCACCACGGCCGATCTCGCACTCGATCCGGTAGCCCGCGATCTGCCGCCCGATGAGGTCGGAGGGCCGCCCCGAGTGCGGACTCGTGTCGTGCGGCATCAGCCGTCACCGTCGCCCGTCACGAACCGTGTGACGGCGTGTCCCACCGCGTCCCCACCCTGCGCCGCCTCCGGCCCGTCCTCACGACCGGGAACCCCGCCCTGCGCCGCCTCCGGTCCGTCCCGACCACCGGGATCTTCCAGGGCCTGCGCGGACCCCGCGCCGACCCCACCACCAGCGTCCTCGACGACCGGCGCCGACTCCGGCCCAGCACCACCGGCATCCCTGACCACCCGCGTCGGCTGCCGCCCAGCGGCGGGATCCGGGTCCCCGGCGACCCGCGTCGGCTCCAGCGCGCCTGCACGATCCAGACCCTCCACGACCTGTGTCGACTCCGAACCGACCGCGCCACCGGCGTCCTCTACGACCGGCCTCGGCTCCGGACCAGCCGCACCACCGGAACCCCCCGGCGTCGACTCCAGTCTGTCCCGACCACCGGGATCCTCCTGGGCCTGCGTCGACTCCGGGCCGCCCCCACCACCAGAGCCCTCGACGACCGGCGCCGACTCCCGCCCGACCGCGGGATCGGGGTCGCCCACGACCCGTGTCGGATCCGGTCCATCCGCAGAGTCGGGGTCCTCCCCTCCGTGCGTTGGCGCCAGTGCATCCGCGCCACCGGCGTCCTCTACGACCGGCCTCGGCTTCCGCGCGGCCCCACCACCGGCATCCTCCACAACCCGCGTCGGCTCCCGCCCAGCGCCACCGGCATCCCCCACCACCCATGTCCGCTCCGGCCCGGCCGCAGAATCGAGGCCGCCAACAACTTGCGTCGGCTCCGGTCCATCCGCCGCGCCACCGGCGTCCCTCAGGCCCCGCGCCGACTCCGGCCCGACCCCACCACCAGGTTCCTCCCCAACCCGCGTCGGCTCCGGACCAGCCACGCCACCGGCATCACTCACGACCCGCGTCGGCTCGCGCCCAGCAGTGGCAGGCGGCTCCGGTCCGGAGACGGCGGGCGGTGCTGGTGCCGCCGTGGCGGGCGGGTTTTGACCGGGCGCCGCGGGCGGCTCCTGACCCGGCGCGGGCGCCGGTGGCTGTGGTGTGGCGTACGTGCTCAGGCGTGTGCCGTCGCAGTACACCCACCGCTCATGCTCGGCCTCGTACAGCCACACGGCCTCCCCGTCGACCACGATCCCGACCCGCAGGCCCTGCGTGCGGCCGCGGAACGTCTCCCCGTCGACGCGCCCGTCCGTCAGCTCCTCGACCGTCTGCCGGTAGCGGCCCAGCGTCTCCTCGACGCGGGCGAGCAGCGGGCGTGGATCCGCGGTGCGGGCCAGCGGTCGGCCCGGGACGGGTGGCTCGTGGGGTACGGCGAGCAGCAGTCGGCCGTCGACCCATGCCGACCAGCCGTTGGCGCAGACGATGTGCCCCCAGTCGCCGCGCCGGTCGACCAGCTGGACCGGCAGCAGCGCGTCGAGCGGAACAGTGGGCCGGTTCGGGTCCGGGGCCTCCCAGGCCGGCATGCCGTCCTGGGGTACGACATGCGTGGGGCGGAAGCCGGGAGTCGTCATCACGCCTACTTCCGCATGACCTCGGGTTCGCGCCGCCGGAGCAGCCGTGCGACCAGGTATCCGAAGACGACCGCCAGGACGACGAGCATGCCCAGGTTCAGCAGCCACACCCACGCCTCGTGCCGGAACAGCGGGTCGGCGGTCAGGTCGCCGGGCACGATCCGGGCCAGACCGACGGTGCCCGCCATCGCGCCGAGCGCCCACCGCGACGGCACCAGCCACGACAGCTGCTCAAGGCCGGGCACCCCGTCCAGCTTCAGCAGCGCCCCGCAGAAGACGACCTGGACGATGGCGAGAAGCACGAGCAGGGGCATCGTCACCTCCTCCTTGCGCACCAACGCCGAGACGAGGAGGCCGAGCGTCATCGCCGTGAAGGCGAGCAGCGCGACCGCGACCGTGATCTCCACGAGGGGCGGCATGAGCACTCCCTCGCCGCCGGGCGCGTTCAGATCGACGCCGAGCAGCGCCACGAGGGTCAGTACGACGGCCTGCAGGACGGTGACCGTGCCGAGAACGGCGACTTTGGACATCAGATAGGCCGATCTGGACAGACCGACGGCACGCTCACGCTGGTAGATCACACGTTCCTTCACCAGCTCCCGTACGGCGTTGGCCGCGCCCGTGAGGACTCCGCCCACGCACAGGATGAGCAGTGCGTTCATGGATGTCTCCTGGGTGAGCCGGCTTCCGGCGAGGGCCCGGGCCATCACACCCATCACGAACGGCAGGGCGATCATGATGACGAGGAACGTCCGGTCGGCGGACAGCGCGGCCGCGTAGCGGCGCACCAGCGTGTGCACCTGAGCTCCCCAGCTCTGCGACTTGGGCGGCGGCCCGACGGCTTCGGGGCGGGCGGGCCGCGGAAGGTGCGGCTGCACGCTCGAGTTGGTGATGTAGTGCCGGTGGAACGGCGAGTCGCGGTACTCCCCGGCCCAGTCGCGGTCGCGGTCCCACTCAAAGGCCTCGAACGCCTCGGGCCACTGCTCGCAGCCGAAGAAGGCGAGGGCGTCGTCCGGCATCCCGTAGTAGGCGATCCTGCCGCCGGGCGCGAGCACGAGCAGCCGGTCGCAGACGTCGAGGCTGAGCACGCTGTGGGTGACCACGATGACGGTTCGCCCGTCGTCGGCCAGGCCGCGCAGCATGTGCATCACGGAGCGGTCCATGCCGGGGTCGAGCCCGGACGTCGGTTCGTCGAGGAAGAGCAGCGATGGTTTGGTCAGCAGTTCCAGGGCCACGCTGACGCGCTTGCGCTGGCCGCCCGACAGACTGTGGATGGGCTGCCCGGCGCGCTGCTCCAGGCCCAGCTCACGGATCACCTCCTCGACCCGCGCCCGGCGCTCGGCCTTCGCGGTGTCCTGCGGGAAGCGCAGCTCGGCGGCGTACGTGAGGGCACGTCGCACGGTGAGCTGAGGGTGCAGGATGTCGTCCTGCGGTACGAGGCCGATGCGCTGGCGCAGCTCGGCGTAGTCGCGGTAGAGGTCCCGGCCGTCGTAGAGGACCCTGCCCCGGTCGGCGGGACGCTGCCCGGTCAGCGCGTTCAGCAGCGTGGACTTTCCCGCGCCGCTGGGGCCGACCACGGCGAGCAGACATTTCTCGCCGACGGGAAAGGAGACCTCGCCGAGGAGCGTCTTGCGGCCCCGGTCGACGGCGACCGTCAGATCCTGCACGTCGAGCGAGACCTCGCCGGTGTCGACGTACTCCTGCAACTGGTCACCGACCAGGCAGAACGCCGAGTGGCCGATCCCCACGATGTCGCCCTGCTCGATGAGGGCACGCGTCACCGGCTGCCCGTTGAGGAATGTGCCGTTGTGGCTTTCGAGGTCGACGATCTCGTACGCACCGTCCGGGTGGGCGCGCAGTTCCGCGTGCCGTCGGGAGACGATCAGATCGTCTACCACCAGGTCGTTGTCGCCGCCGCGGCCGATACGGATCGTGCGGGCGGTGTGCGCGGGCAGCGGGCGTACCGTCGTGGGCTGCCGGAAGGTGCCCGTGGCGGCGGGCGCGGAGACGGCGGACGGGCGCTCGGGGGCGGGCGGCCGGGGGCGGCTCGTGAGCACGGCGCTCGGGCCGTCGGCGGGACTGCCGAAGCGGAGGACGCTGCCGGGGCCGACGTCCCACGCGCGAACGCGGCGACCGTCGGCGTACGTACCGTTCGTACTGTTCTCGTCCTCGAGCGTCCAGTGGTCGTCCTCGGGCCGCAGTACCGCGTGGTGCCAGGAGACCCGGGCGTCATCGATGACGATGTCGCTCAGCGGATCGCGTCCCACGCGATAGTGACGGCTCGGGCTCATCACCGTGGAACTCGTGTCGGTTTCGAGAACGAGTTCGGGCGCAGTTGACCGCTCTCCCATGCCCGAATTCTATCTATTCGCCCATATGTGTGCCTGGTCGGCGGCACCCTATGTCCGAGCACCGGGCACGCGGGGCGAGCGCACTGGCGTCAGGCGGCTGGGACCGACAGCACGGGGATCGTCCGCTGCATGCGCAGCGCGTCGACAGACTCCGCCAGCAGCTCGTACTCGGTGGTGTCGTCGCTGGTGGCGATGCGGACGAGTCGCCCGGCGGCCAACTCGTCGGCCACCAGCTCCTGTTGGGCCGTGTCACCGCACCACGCGCGCAGCTCGCCCGACACGTCCGGCACGGTGTCCGCGACGGGTGCTATCGAGTTCGACGGGAAGTACGGCGCCTCGGGATCCGGGTCGAGCCGCTCGGCGATCCACGAGGCCCGATCCCGTAACCACCACAGCGCCAGCGCCAGCGTGGGCGCCCGATAGGTTCCCAGAGGTACGCCGATCCGCCGGCCGCCGCATATGCCGTACGCCGTGACATGACATAAGAACTCGTCGTGCACGATCTCTCCCCCGTTGCCCGGCCTGCCGCCGGTCCGGCCTCTCTTTCCCTGCGTTGTGCTCGTCGTGCACGATGGGGCGACTCGGCCGCGTCCGCGGCCGAGTGAGTTCAGCATTGCGAGCGCTCAGGGCTCAAGCACTCAGGTATTCGAGAGCTCAGAATCTGAGTATCGCCACTCTTGACACTCTGTCACCATGCCATTCCAGCCAGTCTCCTGGCATATTCACGGCCTGAGTTGGCTGAAACGATTCGGGGCCCACGCCCCGGCGCCTCCGACCTGCTCTTTCATACGGCAGGCGCCGAGGCGCCGGCAGAGGGGGCGCCGCCGCGCAGGCACCGGAAGGCAGCGACATCGATCTTTTCGGCGACGTCAGCGGGCACGATGGAATCACCGATGAGTTTTTCCGCTCCCGGCGGTCTGCCCAGGTAGGAGATCACCGGAAGGCGCCCGCCGAAGAGGCGGGCCCCCGGAACGACCACCGAGAGCGGAGGCCGCCATGAACAGCGCCGACACGATGGGCAGGGAACTCAATCAGGAATTCTCCGCCGTGCTGCGCAAAAGCCCCAGTAAAGGCGGCTGGACCTATCTGGTCTGGCCCGAATCCGTCGCTTTCTTCGGCACCCGGGGGCTCGTCAGGGTCCGTGGAACGATCGACGGCCACCCTTTCCGCAGCTCCTTCATGGCCATGGGCGACGGCACCCACAAACTGCCCGTGAAGGCCGACGTACGTCAGGCGATCGGGAAGGAGGAGGGCGACACGGTGATCGTGCGCCTGGAGGAGCACCTCACGGCTTGATGATCGCGTCGATCTTGGCCAGCTCGTCCGCGTCGAAGTCCAGGTTGCGGGCGGCCGTCACGCTGTCCTCCAGCTGCCGGGCACTGCTCGCGCCGACGAGGGCGGAGGTGACACGACCACCGCGCAGCACCCAGGCCAGGGCCATCTGGGCCAGGGTCTGACCGCGCGACTTGGCGATGTCGTCGAGGGCGCGCAGTTGCCCTACCAGGTCCTCGGTCACCGTCTCCGCGTTCAGGAAGGGGCTGTCGCTCGCGGCGCGCGAGTCCTCCGGGATGCCGTCGAGGTAGCGGCCGGTGAGCAGTCCCTGCTCCAGCGGCGAGTAGGCGATGGAACCGACCTCCAGCTCGTCGAGCGTGTCCAGGAGCCCGTCCTCGGGGCGACGGTCGAGCATCGAATAGCGCGGCTGGTGGATCAGCAGCGGCGTCCCCAACTCCTTCAGGATGCGGGCGGCTTCACGCGTCTGCTCGGGCGAATAGTTCGACACGCCGACGTAGAGCGCCTTGCCCTGCAGGACTGCCGAGTGCAGGGCACCCATCGTCTCCTCGAGCGGCGTCTCGGGGTCGGGACGGTGCGAGTAGAAGATGTCGACGTAGTCGAGGCCCATGCGAGTCAGGCTCTGGTCGAGCGAGGACAGCAGGTACTTGCGCGAGCCCCATTCGCCGTACGGGCCCGGCCACATGAGGTAGCCGGCCTTGGTGGAGATGATCAACTCGTCCCGGTATGACCTGAAATCTGCCTTCAGCGCCTCTCCGAGAGCCGACTCGGCGGCGCCGGGCGGCGGCCCGTAGTTGTTGGCCAGGTCGAAGTGGGTGACACCCAGGTCGAAGCCGCGGCGCAGGATCTGCCGCTGGGTCTCGACCGGCCGGTCGGGACCGAAGTTGTGCCACAGGCCGAGCGACAGCGCGGGGAGCTTCAGGCCGCTGCGCCCGGTGCGCCGGTAGGGCATGTCCGCGTAACGGTCGGAATGTGCGGTGTACACGCGTACTCCTGAAGTGCCGGGAACCAGGTCTCCACTCTCGCCTGCGCAGGGGCAGCGGTCCAACAGAAGAATCGGATGGGATTCAGCGGCTACGCTTCTCAATCATGGAACTGCGCCACCTTCAGCACTTCGTCGCCGTCGCCGAGGACCGGCACTTCACCCGGGCCGCGGAACGGCTGATGGTGTCGCAATCGGGGCTGTCGGCCTCGATCCGCGCACTGGAGCGGGAGTTGCGGGCTCCGCTGTTCGTGCGCACCACGCGTCGGGTCACCCTCACCGAGGCGGGGCGCGCCCTGCTGGGCGAGGCCGAGCGGATCCTCGCACAGGTCCGGGCGGCCCACGATGCCGTGGCCGCGGTGCAGGGCGTCCTGCGTGGCACACTCGCCCTGGGCACCGAACAGTGCATCGCCGGAGTGTGCGTCGCCCCGCTCCTGGCCGCGTTCCGGCGACAGCACCCGGACGTCGAGATCAGGCTGCGTCAGGCCGGCTCCGGCGCGCTGGCCGAGGAGGTCGCCGCCGGCCGCCTCGACCTCGCCTTCGCGGTGACGACGCGCCCCGACAGCGACCAGCTGCGCTGCCTGCCGCTGACCAGTGAGCCGATGACCGTGCTGTGCCATCCGACGCACCGCCTCGCGGGCGGCGGAGCGGTCACCCCGGAGGACCTGGGCGGCGAGGACTTCGTCGACTTCCATCCCGACTGGGGTCCCCGCCGTACCACGGACGCGGTCTTCGAGGCCGCAGGCGTGCACCGCACGGTGGCCCTGGAGGTCAACGACGTGCACGGTCTTCTGGATCTGGTCCAGGAGGGCCTCGGAATCGCCGTCGTGCCACGCCACTTCGGCCACAAGCGCGAGGCCTGTGACCTCACCGCGCTTCCCCTGAAGGACACTGCCGAGACGTCGTACGAGACGGTGGCCATGCTCCCGCCCGCGGACGCGACCAGCCCGGCGGCCAGAGCGTTCATGGCACTGCTCGAGAGTCAGACGGGCTGAACGACCGAACGGACTGAACGGGCTGAAAGGGCTGAAAGGGCTGGGCAGTCTGGGCGACTCCCCGGTAACCGGTGGGGTGGTGGCCAAGGCGTGGATCAGAGCGCGTACTCTTCCTTGCGACTTCAAGTGTGCTGTCCGCCGGGCAGAACACAGAACTACGTGTGCTTGCTTGCGGGTTGCCCGGGACGCACCACCAAGAACGTTGCGATGAACGTTTAAAGGACTCCCCCATGGCCACTCCCCCCACCTCTCCTTCCTCTTCGCCTTCCTCCTCTCCTGACCCCTCCTCCTCGCCCTCGCACCGGGCCAAGTCCCGCGTCACGCGCCGCGGTCTGATCGGCGCCGCCGGCGCCGTCGCCGCCGGTGCGGTGGTCACCCCCGCCGTCATGGCGGCCACCTCGTCCGACGACTCGTCCGGGTCCGACGGCGCGAGCGGCTCCGACAAGCCGGGAACCACCAAGAAGGCCTTCCCCACCACCCGCTCCAAGGCGGCCACCGGCGAACAGCCCGTCGAGGCCGCCTTTCCCATCGGGTATGTCGGCATTCGCTGGAACGGGTCGAACTCCGCCGACGGCGGCGCGCTGAGACTGCGCGACGCCGATGGCACCGAGAGCGCCTGGAAGCCGCTGAGCAAGAGCGGTTGCACGGTCGCCAACGGCGGCGCGCTGCTCGTGCCCACCGGTCAGGCCTCCGGGTACGAGGTGAGGTCGCCCGACGGCGCCACCGACGTACGCTCGCTCGCTCTCGACACCAGTCAGGGCGCCAAGCGCGAGAAGGCCGTCCCCGCCGACACCACCCGCGTACGCGGTGTCGCCTATCTGTCACGCGCCGCCTGGGGCGCGGACGAGTCGCTGCGCTTCAAGGAGGACGGCACCGAGAACACGCCGACCGCCTACTACCCGTTCCAGACGATCACGGTGCACCACACCGTCACCGCCAACGACGACCCGGACCCGGCCGCCACGGTACGGGCCATCTACGAGCTCCACGCCATCACCAACGACTGGGGCGACATCGGCTACCACTTCCTCATCGACGCCGAAGGCCGTATCTACGAGGGCCGTTACTCCGGCGACGACGGCGTCCCCGCGCACGACGCGGACGGCAAGCTCGTGACCGCCTTCCACGTGGGCGGGTTCAACTCGGGCAACCTCGGCATCGCCCTGCTGGGCGACCTGACCTCGCAGGGGCCCTCGGACGCGGCCCGCGAGTCGCTGACCGGTCTGGTCCGCGCCCTCACCCGCCTGCACGGAGTCGATCCCACCGCCCAGGTCACCTACACCAACCCCATCAACGGCACGACGAAGGAAGTGTCGGAGATCAGCGGTCACCGGGACTGGATGGACACGGAGTGCCCGGGCGAGACGATGTACGCGGAACTCGACCGCCTCCGCGAGGCGGTGAGCAGCTCCCGCTGAGAGGGGCGCCCCAGGCGAAGGGCCGGGACACTTGGCGGTCGGCCGAAGCTGTACGCAGCCTCGGCCGACCGCGGCACTTCGCCGGCGGGGGTGCCTGCCGGCGCTTCGGCCGCCTCCGGCATGCTGGAGCCAAGATCGAGTGACAGGAGTGACGTGCCATGTCCGAGACGCCCAGGTCGACCGGGGCCCCCGCCCGTCAGAACGTGACCTTCCCCAGCGGCGGGACCACCGCGCACGGCTATCTGGCGCTGCCGAGTTCCGGGCAGGGGCCGGGTGTGCTCGTCATCCAGGAGTGGTGGGGCCTGACCGACCACATCGCGGATGTCGCCGACCGTCTGGCGGGGGAAGGCTTCGTGGCGCTCGCTCCCGATCTGTACGGCGGGAATGTCGCGCACGACAGCACCGAGGCGTTCCGCATGATGAAGGATCTGCCGGTCCCTCGCGGTGTCGAGCTGCTCTCCGGGGCCGTCGACCACCTGCTGGCGCTTCCCGAGGTGACCTCGCAGACCATCGGCTCGGTCGGCTTCTGCATGGGTGGCGGCTTCGTCCTCTACCAGTCCGCCGTCGACCCGCGCGTCCGCGCGGCGGTCCCCTTCTACGGTGTCATCCAGGGCGAGGTACCTGACTTCTCCGAACTCAAGGCCCAGGTTCTCGGCCACTTCGGGGAGCGCGACGCCGCGATTCCGGCCGACAGCATCGCCACCCTCCGCACCGCGATCGAGCAGCAGTCCGGTATCACCCCGGACTTCCGCCTCTACCCCGCCGACCACGCCTTCTTCAACGACGGCCGTCCCGAGGTCCACGACCCCGAGTCCTCGGCCCTGGCCTGGCGCAGCACCGTCGACTTCCTGCGCGCACAACTGAGCTGAGCACGGTGAGCCGAGCGCGGTGAGCTGAGCGGGCACGCTGAGCTGAACTTCCTCAGTAGGTGTACGTGTTCAAGGTGGTCACCGCCGATGAAGCAGAACCGAGGTCATAGCGGTCCACCGCAAGGAAGTTGGGCTTCTTGCGGGCGGCCGGCTGGCAGAAGCGCTGGGCCCGGTCGGTGAGTTTGGTGTTGTCGGTGGCGGCGGTGGACGCGATCGCGGCGTCGCGGAAGTGGTTCATGACGAAGAGCGGGCGGAAGGACGGCTCGGTGCGGGTCAGCGGGATGTTCGTGCCGGCGTCGTACCAGCGGCTGTAGCAGGACCAGTCGGAGCTGCCGACGCCCGATCCCATGGACCAGTAGTTCTCGACCGTCCACTCTCGCTGGTACATCACTCCGAAGCTGTCGCGGGTGAGCCCGGCGGCCTGGTCGGCGGATCGGCTGTGGTCGGTGAAGAGGAGCAGGCGGTCGTTCTCGGCGATCAGGTCCGCCATGCGGGGCCAGCCGTTGGCGCGAACGCCCGTCCGGTCGGGGCGGTAGAGCACGTCGGACAGGCCGCTGACCCGGGCGAGCTCGCTGCGCAGGACACCCGGATCGACGTAGTCCTCCAGGAATACGGTGATGAACTCACCCGGGTTCTCTTTCAGGAAGTCCACCATGCGCTGCACATCCACCCACAGTGCGACCGGTCTGCTGACGAGCGTGCAGCTGTTGTGGCACAGAATCGCGCCGTCCGAGGTCTGGTGGATGTCCATCATGAAACCGCGTACGCCGTCGGTGAGTTGCTGATTGATGCCTCGGCTCTGGTTCGGCACCAGGTTCACGAAGGGCGGGGCGAAGCCGCCGTCGACGCCGTTCGCGTAGGCGTTGTGGGCCGTGAGGAACGTGACCTGGTCCAGGGTGCGTTGGTCCGGGGACGGTATCGGGCTGGTCGGGGAGGCCACCGGGGTGAGATACCAGGCGGCCAGGCCTCCGGCGGAGCCCAGGACGAGCTGAGCGGGGTAGTTGGCGCCGGAGGGCTTCGCACTCACCGTCAAGTACCGGTCGGCCCCGGGCACTTTGAGCGTGTACTGGTCGGCGCCGGCCGGCCGCACCTCCCACGCGGCATCGGCGCCGGCGCAGGCCACGGTTCTGGCCTGGTTTCCGGAGCGGCCCAGGCAGCTGCCCGCCGTGTCGGTGCTCTCCAGCACGTACGCCGTGCCGCTCGGGCGCAGCGTCCACTGCTGGTGGTCCTCGTTGCCCTTGGGGTTGCGCTGGACGACCGCTCCCCCACTGTCGGCGGCGTTCAGCCCCGTGGTCACGCTCTGTACGTAGTACGCGCCGGCGGCGGGGACCTCCGCGGAGAGCGCGGGCGAGGGGGCGATGAAGACGGTGGCCAGCGCCGCACCGGCGGCGATGGCGGCGAGCAGGGGGCGGTGCGTCCGGAGCATGGTTTCCCTTCCGCTGCACGGGGATGCGGCCACGAACCGGGTCAATTCCGCTGCGCGGCCGCGCAGTTGGCGTTCGACATCTCGCGGATGTTATCGAGCCGCGGTCAGCCCCAGATCGGCCGCGAGTCGGCCCCGGTGCCAGGCCGGTGAGCCGAAGAGATGGGCCGAGCCATGGGCTCGTTTGAAGTAGCGGTGGGCGTCGTGCTCCCAGGTGATGCCGATACCGCCGTGCAGTTGGATCATCTCGCCCGCGACCGACGAAAAGGCCTCCGAGCAGGCGGACTTGGCGGCAGCGGCGCGGCGGGTCACCTCCACTGAACCCTCGTCGACTGCGAAGGCGGCACCCAGTGCTGCCGAGCGTGCCGCCTCCACCCGTACGTAGGCGTCCGCGAGCCGGTGCTTCACCGCCTGGAAGGAGCCGATGGGGCGACCGAACTGGACCCGCTCTTTGGCGTAGGCGACCGTGACCTCCAGGCACCGCTCGGCGGCGCCAACCTGCTCGGCGGCAAGTGCCGTGCAGGCGAAGTCCAGCACATGCCCGAGGATGCGCCCGCCGTCGCCTTCACGGCCCACGATCCGGCCCTCGGCTTCCTGGAAGACCAGGCGCGCCTGAGGGCGGGTCTGATCCATGGTGACCGTCGGCCGGTGGCGTACCCCCGGATCATCGGTGGCGACATGGAACAACGAGACCCCCCGCGCCGTCCGTGCGGCCACGAGCAGCACATCGGACTCGGCCTCCGCTTGGCCCTCGGACATCTTCCCGTACAGCACGTGTTCCTTCGTACCCGTGATCCGCCATACCGCACGCGGTCCCGGGGTCGCCTCGGTGCGGATGGCCGTCGGGTCCCAGGAACCGCTCTCGGCCCACGCCAGGGTCCCCACCGCGCCGCCTCCGGCGAGTGGCGGGAGCAGCCGCACGCAGGCCGGTTCGTCGCCGGAGGCGAGGAGGGCCTGGATCGTCAGTACCGCGGATCCGAGGTACGGAACGGAGCTCAGCCTGCGCCCCAACTCCTCCATCACGACATGGACTTCACGGGCTCCGCACCCGGCGCCACCGTACTCCTCGGGGACGGCGAGACCCGCGATGCCGATCTGCCGCGTCAGGTGACGCCAGGCCGTCGCACCCTCGTGCCGGTCCAGGACCGATCGCACGGCGGACCGCAGCTCTTCCTGTTCCTTCGTCAGCCTCACCCGCTCCCCCAACCTCTCCTTCCCAAACAATTGTTTGGTAGGTTATCGTGCGGGACATCGGCCGTCGAGGACGCCAACAGCCGTACGGAGAGCCGCCCATGAGCAGCGTCGAGGAGTTCCGTGCCGAGTTCCGGGCCTGGTTGCGCTCCCATCTGACCGGCGAGTTCGCGGGGCTGCGCGGGCGCGGCGGCCCCGGGCGGGAACACGAGGCCTTCGCCGAACGCCTCGCCTGGGAGAGGCACATGGCGGCCGCGGGATGGACGTGCGTCGGCTGGCCGAAGGAGTACGGCGGCCGTGGCGCGACTCTGGAGCAGCAGGTCGCCTTCCACGAGGAGTACGCCCTCGCCGACGCCCCCGCCCGGGTGGGGCACCTCGGCGAGCAGCTCCTCGGCCCCACCCTGATGGCCTTCGGCACGCCGGAGCAGCGCGAGCGCTTCCTTCCGCCGATCGTCACCGTCGAGGAGTTGTGGTGCCAGGGTTACAGCGAACCGGAGGCAGGCTCGGACCTGGCGAACGTACGGACCCGGGCCGAACTCGACGGTGATCGCTGGGTGGTCACCGGCCAGAAGATCTGGACCTCACTCGCCCAGGAGTCCAACTGGTGCTTCGTGCTCGCGCGCACCGAGCCGCGGACGCCTGGTTCCGCACGCCATGCCGGTCTGTCGTACCTCCTGGTCCCCCTGGACCAGCCCGGTGTCGACATCCGGCCGATCACCCAGCTGACGGGCACCTCCGAGTTCAACGAGGTGTTCTTCGACGGAGCCCGCACCCACACCTCCCATGTGGTCGGTGCACCGGGCGAGGGCTGGAAGGTGGCGATGGCCACCCTGGGCTTCGAGCGAGGGGTGTCCACGCTCGGCCAACAGGTCGGTTTCCGACGTGAGTTGGAGGCGGTCATCGAACTGGCCAAGGGCAACGGCGCCGCCGCGGACCCACTGATCCGGGACCGCATCGCCCGGGCCTGGACCGGACTGGAGATCATCCGCTGCAACGCGCTGCGCATGCTCGACGGGGTGGCCGCCGGAGCACCGGGGCCCGAGGCGTCGATCGGAAAGATCTTCTGGGCGACCTGGCACCGTCAACTCGGCGAACTCGCCATGGACGTCTGCGGCGCCGCCGGCATGGCGGCCGCGGGCGAGCCGTACGACCTGACCGACTGGCAGCGGTTGTTCCTCTTCTCCCGTGCCGACACCATCTACGCCGGATCGAACGAGATCCAGCGCACCATCATCGCCGAGCGCGTCCTCGGGCTACCGAAGGAGCCCCGCCCGTAACTCGCCGCTCGGACCGTACTCGGCACTGAGGCACCACTCCCTGCTCGGCCCCCACTCGCCACTCAGACCGTCCTGACCGTGAGGCGCAAGGTGGAACCGCCCGCGCCGGTCCTCACGCCGACCCGGCCCGCGGGCACGTCGGAGTCGATCTGCGGGTAGTCGTCGCTGGAGATGCGCAGCACCAGCCGGTGGCCCGCGGACAGTCGGTAGTGGACCGGCCAGATGTGCACGCCGAGTGCGTAGTCGGTGCCTGGTTCCACCGGAAAGAGCCGAGTGTGGGTGGCACGGTGGCTCGCCTTGAGCCAGCCTTCCGTGATCCGTGTGCTGGTGCCGTCGGGAGCCTGGTCGTACAGCACTGCCGCGATGTTTCCGTCGGGGGCGGTGAACGAGGCCCGGATGTCGGCCAGGCCGTCTCCGGCGAGCACCAGGTCGTGGCGCAACGGCGGTGTGGTGAAGCGCAGTTGTTGGTGCTCCGCCGGGGGTGTCGTGCCGGTGTTGACATCGAACGCCGCCACGCCGGGGGCTGTTGCTCCGGGGCGCAGCGTTCCGTTCGCCCCGAGCCGGAGGGTGAGTGCCCGTGCGTCGCGCGGGGGCCACTGCTCGAACCGCTGCCAGCCCCTCCCCGCTCCGGGGCCGGGCACTTCGTAGGAGGTGACGTGGGTGGCCGGCAGCGGCGCGTCACGGTTGCGGGCCAGCCAGTGGTCCCACCAGGCGAGGTAGGCGCCGCTGCCGATGCCCGCGTACTGGCCTTCGGGTGAGCCGTGTTCCCAGGGGCCCGATACGAGCCATACGTTGTGGGGGCGGGCTCGGTAGTTCTTGACCATGCCGTCGCGGTAGCGGTCGTACCAGCCGTTGATCTCCAGCGTGGGGACGGTGAGGTTCTCCCAGCGGGACATGACGCTGCGGGCCCGCCAGTAGTCGTCGTAGAGCGGGTGCTCGGCGTAGGTGCGGAGTGTGTCCGGTGCCACCGTCTGCTGCCATTCACGGATGCGCGGTGAGTAGATGCCGCCCCGGTAGATGGTGTTCTCGTACCAGTCGTGAAGCGCGTTGACCGGGATGACGGCCTTCAGGTGTGGCGGCCGGTTCACCGCGGCCAGGAGGGTGGTGTGACCGCCGTAGCTCACGCCCATCTGTCCGATGCGGCCGGTGGAGGCGGGGTGGCGGGCGAGCCACTCGATGACGTCGTAGTTGTCGCGCTGCTCCTGCGGGCCGAACGGGTCGACGGTGCCCGGCGATTGACCGGATCCTCTGACCTGGCACACGAGGGCGATGTAGCCACGGCGCACGAAGTACGCGGCACCGGCACCGAAGGTCTCGGCAGAGTCGGCGTACGCGGTGTACTCGTACACGATGCCGGGGAAGGTGCCGGTGGCGGGCAGGGTCGCGGACGTTCCCGGTCGGTACAACTGGCCTGCCAGGTGGCCGCCGTCACGGAGAGGCACCATCACGTCCTCGCGTACGACCTCATACCGCGCCGGACGGCTGTAGGAGAAGAACGGGTCGGGCAGGAGTCCGGGCTCGCCGACGGCGTCGGCGGAGGACGCGGGGAACGCGGGGAACGGCAGTGCGGCGGTCAGGGGCGCCGCGAGAGCCAGGGAACACATGGCCCGCCGGGACAGCGGTGCCGGCTGCCGGCTCTCTCGTGGTGCACGCATGGTCGCTCCTGGGTGCTGTGTCAGAGGGAGAAGGCGCCGGTGACGAGTGCGCCGACGGTCATGACGAGGGTGGTGGCGAAGGCCCAGCGGAAGATGAAGCGCTGGTGCTCGCCGAGTTGCACACCGCTCATGCCGACCAGGATGAACGTGGACGCGGTGAGCGGGCTGAGCGGGAATCCGGTGGTCATCTGGCCGAGGATGGCGGCCCTGGCGACCTCGGCCGGGGGAACTCCGAAGCCGTCGGCGGTGTGGCCGAGGACGGGGAGTACGCCGAAGTAGTAGGCGTCCGGGGTGAAGACCAGGCTGAGCGGCATGGACGTGAGGGCCACCAGGACGGGCAGATGTCCGCCGAGCGAGTCGGGGATGACGGAGACGAGCGCCTCGGCCATGGAGTCGATCATCTTGGTGCCGGTGAGGACTCCCGTGAGGACGCCGGCGGCGAAGATCATCGTGGTGACCAGGACCACGCTCTTGGCGTGCTTGTCCAGCAGCGCCTGCTGCTGCTCCCAGGTGGGGTGGTTGACCAGCATGGCGACGGCGAACCCGAGCACGAACAGCACGGGCAGCGGCATCACTTCGAGGATCAGACCGACGACGAGGGCGATGGTGAGCACCAGGTTGAACACGGTCAACCAGGCACGGGCGGAGGGAGCGACGGGGGCCGGTATCCGGAGGGTTCCCGGCCCCTCCCCCGCGGCCGCGGGCCGCGCCTGCGGTGCCTTCTCGTCGACGATGTCGTCCCCGCCACGATCCTCCGTGAGGCCGTGGCCCCGCGGGTCGAGCATGCCCAGGCGGCGGCGCTCCCGACGGCCGATCAGGTACGAGGCCACCAGCACCCAGACGATGCCGAAAGCCATCGCCGGCAGGACCGGCGTGAAGACCTCGGAACTCTCCAGTTTCAGCGCCGCCATGGCTCGTACGGTCGGGCCGCCCCAGGGAATCATGTTCATGACTCCCGCACCGAGGCAGACGACCCCGGACAGCACCAGCGGGCTCATGCCGAGTCGCTTGTAGACCGGCAGCAGAGCGGAGACGGTGATGAGGAACGTCGAGGCACCGTCACCGTCCAGTGCCACGCACATCGTGAGGACGGCTGTGCCGACCGTGATGCGCAACGGGTCGTTGCGGACCACGCGCAGGATGCCGCGGATCAACGGATCGAAGAGACCCGCGTCCACCATGAGGCTGAAGTACAGGACGGCGAAGGCGATCATGATGCCCGTGGGGGCCACGGTGGTCAGCCCCTCGAGGACGAGCTCGCCCAGCTCGTCCCCGAAGCCGCCGACCAGCGCCGCCAGCACCGGAAGCAGGACCAGGGCGACCAGAACCGAGACACGCCTCGTCATGGTCAGCAACAAGAAGAGGCCGATCGTGGAATAGCCCAGGGCTGCCAGCATGGCGTCGGCTCGCTTTCTCGGGGAACGGCTCCTGGCGGCAAGGAACAGAAGTCCGGCCTGGAGCACCGGTGTCGCGGGAGAGTTTCCGAGCCGTGACAGATCGGTGTCCAGCATCGAACCGGGATCAACTCATGCGATCTCAGCATCAATGCCGGAGGGTGTGCCTATCCTCCGGCCATGGATGCCACCTTGCGCCAACTGACGGCCTACGCGGCCGTCGCCCGGGCGGCGAGCTTCACCGCCGCCGCGGCGGAGATGCACGTGTCGCAGTCGTCGCTCAGCCGTGCCGTCGCGGATCTGGAGCGGCTGCTCGGCGCGCAGTTGCTCGAACGTGACACGCGCAACGTTCAGTTGACCGCTGCGGGCGTCGAGGCGCTGCGGATAGCCGAGCAGATCGTGAACGCCCATCGAGCGGGCATGAAGGAACTCCGGCGGTTCCTGCTCGGCGAGTCGGGCACGGTCGCGGTGGCCACCCTGCCGTCCGTCGCCGCCGTGCTGCTGCCGCAGGTGATCTCCCGGTTCCGTACGGGGCGTCCGCACGTGACGGTCCGCATCCTCGACGGCCTGGAACGGTCGGTGCTGGACAGGGTCCTGTCCGGCGACGCCGACTTCGCGATCACCACGGTCGGCAAGTCGTCGGTCCAGCTGGAGCAACGCCCGCTGGTGCGGGACCGGTTCGTCGCGGTACTGCCGACCCACCATCCACTCACCGAGCGCACCGAGGTGTCCTGGGAGGACTTGGCCCGCGAGCCCTTCCTCGCCGTCGGGCGCGACTCGAGCGTCCGCAGACTCACCGATGCCGCCTTCGCCCAGGTCGACGCACACGAGGAACCGGCGGCCGAGGCCGGCAGCATCGCCACCGTGGGCGGACTGGTGGCGGCGGGCCTGGGAGTCTCCGCCCTGCCCGCTCTGGTGCTGCCCCTCACCGGTACGGGTCAGGTCGTCTGCCGTGATCTCGTGGGCCCCGTGGTCGACCGCCGCCTGGACATCGCCCTACGGGCCCGCCGCACCCTGCCACTAGCGGCCCACCGCCTCCTGGAGACGCTGGACGAGTTGCGCGTCCAGGGGCACGAATTGCCGGACGGGGTCGCATGGTCCGAGTAACCCGCGCCCCTGTAAGGGGCGCGGGGAACTGCGCAACCAGCCACACACAACTCGCAGCCGAGAAACAACCGGGGATCGGGGGTCTGGGGGCGCAGCCCCCAGGGATGGGACGGGTAGGGGCGGCGGGGGCGAAAGAACCCCGATTCATGCGCAAGCCGCATGGATTGATCGGCTTCCTTTGCTGGACAGGCATTTCTCCGCTTCGGCACGCTGAGATCCCGGGCGCGGTACGTCACCGAACGAGGGAGAGCGTGGATGGCGAGGGAGTGCAACGGTGTCGGATGAGGAGCGGGACACCGGCGGACAGGGGCAGTTGCGGGGGCTGAAAGTCGTCGAGTTCGCCCATGTGGTGGCCGGACCGCTGGCCGGTTCGATGCTCGCCGACCAGGGCGCCGACGTCGTCCACGTCGAGCCGCCCGGCAACGGGGACGCCGCGCGCGCGATGGGACCGCAACGGGACGGCGTCCCCTTGTGGTTCAAGGTCGCCGGGCGCAACAAGCGGTCCATCACCCTGGATCTGCATCACGAGGCCGGCCGGGCCATCGCCCACCGGCTCGTCGCCTGGGCGGACGTCGTGATCGTCACGCTGCGCGCCGGACGCCTGCGCAGCTGGGGACTCGACTGGGAAGCGGTGCACCGGATCAACCCGAAGGCGGTCCTCCTGCAGATATCCGGCTTCGGCGCGACCTCCTCGCAGGCCGACGCCCCCGGCTTCGGCAAGATGGGCGAGGCCCGCAGCGGGGTCGTCCATCTGACCGGTTTCCCCGACGGCCCGCCTGTCCACACCGGCTTCTCCCACGGCGACGCCGTGACCGGCCTGATGGGCGCCTACGCCGTGCTCGCCGCTCTCCACCGGCGCGAGCGAGAGCCCGACTTCGAGGGCGAATGGATCGACCTCGCGCTCTTCGAGCCCCTGTTCCGGCTCGTGGAGTGGCAGGTCATCGTGCACGACCAGCTGGGGACGGTGCCCGAACGCGCCGGCAACCAGCTGGCGGTCGCCCCCGCGGCGGTGATCAACACCTACCGTTCCCGTGACGGCGAATGGATCACGGTGACCTCCGCGACGCCGCGCTCGGTACGCAACGTGGCCCGCCTGCTCGGGCTTCCCGACGAGGAGTTCGCCACGACTCAGCAGCAGCACGCCCGGCGCGGCGAGCTGGACGAGGGGCTGCGCGCCTGGGTGGCGGGCCACTCGACCGCCGAGTGCCTGTCGGAGTTCGCCCGCAACGAGGTGGTGGCCTCACGGGTGTTCAGCGCCGCGGACATCGCCGAAGACCCCGTCTACGCCGAACGCGGCGACATCGTCACCGTCGACGACCCCGATCTCGGCCCCGTACGTATGCAGGGGGTCATCCCGCACTTCCACCGGAACCCGGGGCGCGTCTGGCGCACCGGACCCGCACTCGGCCAGGACAACAGCCTCGTCTACCGCGACTGGCTCGGCCTCGACGAGAAGGAACTCACCGACCTCGAGGAGCGAGGTGTCGTGTAAACCGGGCGACGGTGCGACGGGACGGCCGCCACTGCCCTCCCCGCGCTCTCCGAGCCGCCCTCCGAGCCCTCCGCGTCCCCCGCGCCCCTTGCGCTCGCTGCTCTTCGTGCCGGCGAACAGAACGGAATGGCTGCCGAAGGCGCGGGCGGCAGGCGCCGATGCCGCCATCCTCGACCTCGAGGACGCGGTGCCCCGGCAGGACAAGGCCTCAGCCCGCGCGCGGGTGGTGGAGGCCGTCGCAGACGCCGCCACGGACCCGCGGGGGGGCATGGCACTGTTCGTCCGGATCAACCCGCTCGACAGCTGGACGGGCGCCGAGGAACTGCGCGCGGTCGCCCGCCCCGGACTGGCCGGCATCGTCCTGCCCAAGGTGGGCTGCGTCCAGGACGTACGTCTCGCCGACCGGTTGCTCACCTGGTGTGAGGACGAACAGGGCCTGCCCCGGGGGCAGTTGGTGCTCGTACCTCTGCTGGAGACGGCTCGTGGACTGCGCGAGGCCCATCAGATCGCGTCGGCCGCCGCACGGATCGCGTATCCGGGTGCCCTCACGGCGCCCGGCGGCGACGTCGAACGTGCGGTCGGCTATCGGTGGACCCCCGAAGGAACGGAAACCCTCGCACTGCGCTCGCGCGTCCTGCTGGACGTCCGCGCGGCCGGATCGCCCCACCCCGTCACCGGGCTGTGGACCAACCTCGCGGACCTCGCCGGCCTGCGCGCCTTCGCCGAACAGAACCGCTCCCTCGGATACGAGGGGATGATGGCCATCCACCCTTCCCACGTTCCCGTGATCAACGATGTCTTCTCCCCCGGCCCCGACGAACTCGCCCGCTACGCCCGTCTGATCGCAGCCGTCGAGCAGGCCCAGACACAGGGACGGGGCGCGGCGTCCTTCGAGGGACAGATGGTGGACGAGGCCATGGCCGCGACGGCACGCCTGGTGCTGGAACGGCACGCGAGGAGTGGCGCGCAGGGGGCGAGTGAGGCGCGGGAGAGGAGTGGGCACTAGACCGAGGCCGTTCGGCATGCTGCTCGGCGCGCGCCGCACCACGCTGGTCAGCGCCCTTTCCCATTGCTAGCGTGATCGATCCACCCGAACCCGTGCGAGTGCGCGACGGAAGGACGATGGATGGCGTCTGAACTGCGAAGCGCACAGTGGTACGCCGGGACGGATCGCAACGCCTACATCCATCGCGCGTGGATGCGGCGCGGACTTCCCCAGGACGCCTTCTCGGGCAGACCGCACATCGCCATCGCGAACACCGCGTCGGACCTGACCCCCTGCAACACCCATCTCGGCGAGGTCGCGAAGTCCGTGCGGGACGGCGTGCACGAATCCGGCGGCATTCCTCTGGAGTTGCCGGTGGTCTCGCTCGGCGAGACCCAGATGCGGCCCACGGCCATGCTCTGGCGGAACATGGCCGCGATGGCGGCCGAGGAACTGCTGCGCGCCAACCCGATCGACGGTGTCGTCCTCCTCGGCGGGTGCGACAAGACGATCCCCGCGCTGCTCATGGCCGCCGCTTCGGTGGGCCTGCCCGCCGTCGTCGTGCCCGGCGGCCCGATGCTCACCGGCACCTTCCGCGGCAGACCGCTCGGATGCGGGACGGATGTGTGGCGGCTGAGCGAGGAGGTTCGCGCGGGGACGCTGTCCCAGCAGGACTTCACCCGCTCCGAGTCGTCCATGATCCGTAGCCGGGGGCACTGCAACACGATGGGGACCGCGTCGACGATGGCCGTGGTCGCGGAGGCGCTCGGCATGACCCGGCCCGGCATCGCCGGAACGCCCGCTCCCGACAGCCGACTGCTCGAAGCCGCCCACGAGACGGGGCGGTTGGCCGTCGAGCTCGTGGCGGAGCGGCGAACGCCCGCCGACGTCATGACCGCCGCCTCCTTCCACAACGCGATCGTCGCGCTCGCGGCCACCGGCGGGTCCACCAACGCGGTCGTGCATCTGCTGGCCATCGCCGGCCGTCTCGGCGTACCGCTCGCGCTGGACGACTTCGACCGGATCGGCTCGCATGTCCCGCTCCTGGTCGACCTGTTGCCGGCGGGCACGTACCTCATGGACGACTTCCATCGCGCGGGCGGGCTGCTCGCGGTCCTCCGTGAGGTCCGCGACCTGCTCGACCCTACGGCGGTCACCGTCACCGGCCGTCCGCTCGTCGACTTCCTCGACGACGCGGAGAGCTGGGACCGCGAGGTGATCCGCCCGCGCGAGTCGCCTCTGCAGCCGGACGCGGGCATCGCCGTGCTGCGCGGCAATCTGGCCCCGGACGGCGCCATCATCAAACCCGCCGCCGCCTCGCCCGGTCTTCTCCGACACCGCGGCCGGGCGGTCGTGTTCGACAGCATCGAGGACTTCCACGCCCGCGTCGACGACCCGGAACTGCCCGTCGACGCGGACTCCGTGCTCGTGCTGCGCGGCTGCGGCCCAAAGGGCTACCCCGGCATGCCCGAGGTGTCGAACATGCCCCTGCCGCGCAAGCTGCTGGAGCAGGGCGTACGCGACATGGTGCGCGTGTGCGACGGCCGTATGAGCGGCACGGCGTACGGAACGGTCGTCCTCCATGTCGCCCCGGAGGCCGCCGCCGGAGGCCCGCTCGCTCTGGTACGCGACGGCGACTGGATCGCTCTCGACGTTCCCGCACGCACGCTCACCCTCGATGTCGACGACTCCGAACTGGCGCTGCGCACGCCCAACAAGGCGACCGTGGACGGTTTCGCGAATCCCGAGCGGGGCTGGGAACGCCTGTACGTGGAGCATGTGACGCAGGCCGACACCGGTGCCGATCTCGACTTTCTGACCGGTTCTTCGGGGTCGGTGGTGAGCCGTGAATCGCACTGACCGGACGAAGCGCGTGCGCTCCATGGGCGGCGCGGTCCGCTCGCGCTGCCGCCCGGGTCACCGCCGATGAGGGCCTTCGTCGTGTTCGGGCCCGGCGAGTGCGGCGTCGTGGACGTCGAACCGCCGACGGCCGCACCCGGCGAGGCGGTCGTCGACGTGGCCCGGGTCGGCGTGTGCGGTACCGACGTCGAGTTCTTCAGCGGTGAGATGCAGTACCTCCACGAAGGTCATGCGCGGTATCCGCTGCGCCTGGGCCACGAGTGGACGGGCAGGGTCTCGGCCGTCGGGGAAGGTGTCGACGCGTCCTGGATCGGCCGTCGGGTGATGGGCGACACGATGCTCGGCTGCGGGCTGTGCCGTCGCTGCCGCGACGGTCGGCAGCATGTGTGCGACGCGCGGGAGGAGGTCGGGATCCGCGGTGGCCGGGCCGGGGCCCTGGCCGAGCAGCTCGCCGTACCGGCCGGGTCGTTGTATCCACTGCCGGATGCCGTCGACGACACCCTGGGGGCCTTGGTGGAGCCGGGTGGCAACGCGTTCCGGGCGGCGCGGGCGGCCGCGATCGACGCCGGCGACCGGGTGCTGGTGCTCGGGCCGGGCACCATCGGCCTGCTGGTGGCCATGTTCGCCCGCCGGGCCGGCGCCGAGGTGCACCTGATGGGCCTCACCCGTCAGTCGCTGGACTTCGCCCGCACCCTCGGATTCGACGCCCTGTGGCAGGAGAAAGAGCTTCCCGACCTGCCCTGGGATGCCGTGATCGACGCCTCCAACGCGCCCGAACTGCCCGCGAAGGCGGTCGAGTGGGTCGAGCCCGGGCGACGGGTGGTGTACATCGGTCTCGCGGGATCATCAAGTCCCGTCGACACACGATCACTGGCGCTCAAGGACGTGACGGCCGTCGGAATTCTCAGTGCCTCACCCGGACTCGGCGCCACGATCGACGCGTACGCGAGCGGCGAGGTCGACCCGCGCCCCCTGGTGGCGGCGACGGTAGGCCTCGACGACGTGGGCGCGGTACTGGCGGGCACCCGGCCCGTCGGCGCCGGGCCGGGACCCAAGATCCATGTGGTCCCTGGCGGACAGGACAGGCGCTCCTTTCGACGCAGGCCCTAGTCGGCGAACCCCCGAGGGGAGACGAGCCCGGTCTCGTAGGCGACCACGACGGCCTGGGCACGGTCGCGGAGGGTGAGCTTGGCGAAGATGCGGGCGACGTGCGACTTCACCGTGGCCTCGCTGAGGGTCAGCTCGTGGGCCAGCTCGGCGTTGGACATACCTCGGCCCAGGAACATCAGGACCTCGAGTTCCCTGGGGGGCAGCGCGGCGAGATCGCGGTGAGGGCGCATGGGCTGGGTGCCCTGGCCGGGAGTGCTGTGCTGCCGGCGCGGCGCCGGAGTGGCGAAACGCTCGACGAGTCGCCGCGTGATCGAGGGGGCGAGGAGGGCGTCGCCTGTGTCGACCAGGCGTACGGCGGCCGCCAGGTGTGCGGGGGTGACGTCCTTCAGGAGGAAGCCGCTCGCGCCCAGGGCCAGGGCCTCGTACACGTAACGGTCGAGGTCGAAGGTGGTCAGCATCAGCACCCGGCAGTCCGGGCTCTGCTTCAGGATGAGCCGGGCCGCCTCAAGGCCGTCCATGTTCGGCATACGGATGTCCATGAGGACCACGTCGGGGCGAAGTTCGCGCGCGGCCGCCACCGCCTCGGCTCCGTCGGCCGCCTCGCCGACGACGTCGATGCCGCGGGTCGTCAGCATCACGGTTGTGCTCAACACCCGGGAGCGCCGCCGCGACCTGGGCATGCTCAAGTCCATCGGCATGACGCCACGTCAGGTGACCGTGATGACGGTGTCCTCGATGGCGGCCCTGGGCGCGGCCGGAAGCCTGCTCGGCATCCCCCTCGGCATCCTCGGCCACCACCTGATCGTGCCGGAGATGGCCGACGCGGTGGACCTCGCCCTGCCCGCGTACATGACGGACGTCTGGCAGCCCTCCGCCCTCACGGCCCTCGCCTTCGCGGGCCTCGCGATCACCAGCCTCGGCGCCTTGGTCCCCTCACGCAGGGCGGCCCGCCTGACGATCGCGGAGGTCCTTCACAACGAGTGATCCCCTGAGTGATCCGCAGCGACGGAGGCTCATCTGTCACTCGAGCAACGGCTCCCCCATCTGCCCCACAAGCCCCCGCCACCCCACCGAGCGGCGGCAACGCCGGGCAAAAAATCATGATTTGGGGGCTTTCATATGCTATTGGCAGCGCTAGAATGAAGGTCGGCCTGCGGGACGAGCGAGGGAGTTCAACCGGAGTAGCCGACTTGGGCGTGAAGTGCAGTGACGGCTTCCGCTTAGGCCGACGTCGACGGTTGGGCTGAGAGGCCAGAAGGTCGAGAGACTGGAAGGCGACCCCCACTACCTGATCCGGACAATACCGGCGCAGGGAGCCCGTCTCGTAGGTCTTTCGTGTGCCCCGAGCCCTGCCCCTGGCAGGGCTCGCGGCTTACACCGCCACGCCCTCCACCTGAAGCGTCTGCACGGCACCCGCCGCGAACGGCACACGCAGCAGCTTGCCGCTGAGGTACGTGTCCGCGCGCTCCGTGTACAGGTCGCCACCACCGGCGGTGACCGTGTTCCAGCGGCGGACCTGGCCTCCGGAGCCACCCGTCACGGTGCCGAAGCGGGAGAGGTCGAAGGTGAGGGTCTGGGCCGCGCCCGTGTTGACGGCCACGATGACCAGGCGTCGGGCCGTGGCGTCCAGGGCGGCCACCGCATAGCCGACACCCGTGTCCAGGATCGTCATCCCGGGGCGGATGTGCCGGCTGAACTGGGCCATCACGTAGTACTTGGTCTGGACGGCGCCGGCCTGGAGGGTGCTCGGGTCGTAGTGGATCAGTGCCCAGCCGGCGGTGGGGTCCATCACCTGCCAGCAGCACCAGGCCGTGGGGTGCAGCCAGCGGAAGTCCAGGCACAGGTTGCTCGCCAGGGTGAGGCCCGTGCCGTCCTTGTCGCCGTACTCGGAGTTCCACAGCTGCTTGCGCGCCGTGGTGACGACGTCGGTGTAGAGGAGGTCCCGGCGGCCTCCCGAGCCCTGGTAGCCGTGCACGTTGACGCGGCCCACGAGCGCCTTGGTCGACGAGCTGAACGAGTTCCACGTCGTGCGCGCCAGGTCATAGCTGGTCTCGTCGGACGCGGAGATCCGCGTGCCGGTCAGTCCGCGCTTGTCGAGCTCGCTGCGCAGGTGCGGGAGGACGGCCGACTGGACGGAGGCGTCCATGTGGCAGCCCTCCTGCCCACCGGTGGCGGTCCACCAGTCGGACGAGGGCTCGTTGAAGGGATCGACGGTCGCGAAGTTCACGCCCCAGTTGTTCTTGGCGTACAGAGCGACGGCCGCCAGGTGGGAGGCGTGCTGACGGTAGTTCCACGACTGGAGGTTGTTGCCGCCGCCGGACGCGCCCGAGGGGTTGTGGTTGAGGCACATCCACCACATCGGCGAGTTGGCGAACAGCTCACTGACCGCGCCCCGTTGGGTCGCCTTGACGAGCGCGGCGCGCTGGGCGGCGTCCGCGGACCACTTCCAGGCGGAGGAGGCCGGATCCTCGTTGTTCCAGTCCTGCCAGAAGCCCTCGATCTGCTTGAAGCGCAGGATGTTGGGTGAGGCGACCATGCTTTCGCCGCCGACGCTGTTCCAACTGCACGCGCCGAGGTTGTAGCGGGCGATGTTCAGACCCAGGCCAGGAAGCGTTCTGCCGTTGTACGCGACGGACTTGGTGGTGAAGAAGATGTCGGCGAAGTCGTCCCGCTGCCCGAACACATTGGCCCACCACGCCAACGACGTGCCCCAGCCGTCCCAACGTCCGTACGTCGCACCGGGGTTGACCGCGATGGTCGCGTCGGCCCGTGCGGTTCCCGTCGCCAGGGCGCCACCGAGAAACGTACCGCCCGCCGCAGCCAGTAGTGCCCTGCGTCTTATCATGGATCCTCCTGTCACGCTCATGCCATGCATCGCGTCTGCTGAAGGATGGGGCGGCGCATCAGGGCTTGTCGAGAGGCGTGACAGCGCTTTCTATCTGCATACGATCCGTTCGTCCGGCCGAACATTCCGACACCTCGCGCACCCCTCTCGCGCAAGGCACTTCCTTCGCGTACATGTCAGAAACCGATGCCGGATCCCTTGACGCTGAACCGTTTCATTGCTTCCCTCGAACAGCTGCCTCTGGGAGCGCTCCCATGTCCTGTGTCGGCTCCCAACCCCCTTCTGTGGAAAGGGAACTCCGTGCAGACCACCCCCCACTGGCGCGCGCCGCACCGCCACCTCAGACGCGCGCTGCAAGCCGTCCTCACCGCGGCCCTCGTGGCCTGCCTGCTGTCCTGGACGGGCGGCGCCCCCGCGCATGCCGCGCCGGGCGACGGCTCGGTCTCGGACCCGAACATCGTCTACGTCGGGCGCTGGGACACCGGTTCAGGCACCGCGGCCGTGCCCGGCTGGACCGGCGCGTATCTGCGGACCTCCTTCACCGGCACCACGGTGAAGGTCAAGGCCCGAGACGCCGTGAACCTCTACGTGAGCATCGACGGCAAACCCGACGTCTTCCACGCGGGCGTGCGCGGCACGGTGAACCTCACCCCGCAGCCGCTGCCCGCGGGCACCCACACCCTCCGGATCTCCTATCGCTCCGGCGACACCGTCTTCCAGGGCCTGGTACTGGACTCCGGCGCGCGCACGGTCAGTCCGAGCGTGCCGTCGGGGCTGATCGAGTTCGTCGGCGACTCCATCACCGCCGGCGCCCTCACCGACCGGCTGGCGCTCGACTCGTACGCCTGGAAGACCGGCGAGCAGCTGAACATGCGGCATACGCAGATAGCCCGCGCCGGCTACTGTCTGGTGGCCCAGTCCGGATGCACCGGGCTGAGCGGCCAGTTCTTCAGGACGGGCAGTACCGGCAGCCAGAACTGGGACTTCTCGCGTTACCAGGCGAGCGCGGTGGTCATCAATCTCGGCACGAACGACATCGGGCACGGCGTCTCCGGTGCCACGTTCCAGTCGGCGTACACCACGTTCCTGCGCGACATCCGCGCGAAGTACCCGAACGCCGCCCTCTTCGCGGTGCAGACGCTCAAGAAGCGCTACGTCACCGAGACCAAGGCCGCCGTCCGCGCCCGCAACAGCGCCGGTGACGCCAAGGTGCACTACGTCGACACCACGGGCTGGCTCACCGACGGCGCCGACTACGAGGACGGCAACGGGCATCCCAACGAGTCGGGCCACACCAAGTTCGCCAGTCGTCTGGCCCCGGTCATCCGTGCCGAACTGGGCAGCGCCACCGCGCGTTCCGCCCAGGCAGCGACAGGGGCAGCGGCAGTGGCCGCGGCTCCCGGCCAGCCGGGGGACCCCAACATCAAGTTCGTCGGACGCTGGGACACCCAGAGCTCCAGCACGCTCTACACCCCGTACTGGGCAGGTGCTTACTACCGGGTCGGCTTCACGGGCAGGACCGTCAAGCTGAAGCAGCGCAACACGATCGACTTCTGGGCGCGGATCGACAACGGGCCGGTGAAGTTCTACGACGACGTCAAAGGGACGGTGAATCTGACCCCGTCGGCGCTGTCCGCCGGCAACCACACCCTCCAGGTCAACTACCAGGTGGTCGCGGGCTCCTACCGAGGCGACGCCGTCTTCCAGGGGCTCGTCCTCGACAGCGGTGCGACGACCTTCGCGCCGTCCGCCCCTTCCAAACTCATCGAGTTCGTCGGCGACTCCATCACCGTGGGAACGACGTCCTCGCAGAACGCCCGGACCGCGTACGGCTGGCTGACCGGAGAACGGCTCGGCGCCGAGCACACCCAGATCGCCCAGGGCGGCGCCTGTCTGGTCGCCGCGGCAGACGGATGCGTGGGCCTGGAAAGGCAGTTCAGCAAGCTCAACCCCAACGCGTCCACCCCCGACTGGAGCTTCTCCCGGTACCGGGCGGACGCCGTCGTCATCAACCTGGGCACCAACGACGTCGGCCACGGGGTGAGCTCCGCGCAGTTCCAGTCGGCGTACACCAGCCTGCTGCGCCAGGTACGCGCCGCCTATCCGCAAGCCTGGATCTTCGCGATGGAGACCTTCCGCGGACGGTACGTCCCGCAGACCGAGGCGGCCGTGAAGGCGGCCGTCGACGGCGGCGACTCCCGGATCTCCTTCGTCGACACGACGGGCTGGCTGGGCTCGGGCGACCTCACGGACTCGGTCCACCCCAACGACCAGGGCCACCGCCACATCGCCGACCGGCTCGCACCGGTCATCGCGGCCAGAATCGGCGGCTGACGGCAGAAGCAGAATCCACGGTTCCGAGGGACGAGCGGGGCGTTGCCAAAACGCCCCGCTGGTGACAATGATTCTCACCTCAGTCTCCGGAGGAACAGTGAACGTAACTCTCAACATCTGGGTGCTGACCGTCGCAGCACTGTGCGCACTCATCGCCGTGGACTTCTTCATCGGCCGCAAACCGCACGAGGTGTCGATCAAGGAAGCCGGCATCTGGTCGGCCGTCTGGATCGCGCTGGCCGTACTCTTCGGACTCGGCCTGCTGGCCTTCGGCGGCGCTCAGCCGGCCGGCGAGTTCTTCGCCGGGTTCATCACGGAGAAATCACTGAGCGTCGACAACCTCTTCGTCTTCGTACTGATCATGGCGAAGTTCTCGGTGCCGCCGCAGTACCAGCAGCGGGTGCTGATGATCGGCGTACTGATAGCGCTGGTGCTGCGTACGGTGTTCATCGCGGCCGGTGCCGCGATCATCTCGACCTTCTCCTGGGTCTTCTACCTCTTCGGCGCCTTCCTGATCTGGACCGCCTGGAAGCTCGTCCAGGACGCCCGCCATGACCAGCACGACGAGGAGTACGAGGAGAACAAGCTGCTCAAGGCCGCCGAGGAGCGCTTCGGTGTCGCCGACCGCTATCACGGCACCAAGCTGTTCATCGTGGAGAACGGCAAGCGCGTGATGACGCCGATGATGGTCGTCATGCTGGCCATCGGCTCCACGGACGTGCTGTTCGCGCTGGACTCGATCCCCGCCATCTACGGTCTGACCAAGGACCCGTACATCGTCTTCACCGCCAACGCCTTCGCGCTGATGGGACTACGGCAGCTGTACTTCCTCATCGGCGGTCTGCTCAAGAGGCTGGTCCACCTCAGCTACGGTCTGTCGATCATCCTCGGGTTCATCGGCGTCAAGCTCGTGCTGCACGCGCTGCACGAGTCCGGAGTCCACGTTCCCGAGATCTCCATCCCCTTCTCGCTCGGCTTCATCGTCCTGGTACTCGCCGTGACCACCGTGACCAGCCTGCGCGCCTCGAAGAAGCAGGCCCTGGAGCAGGGGGCGGACGAAACGGATGCCGCGCGTGAGACGGACCGCTCGGCATGACGTGAGGCGAGGCGACAGGGGACGGGGGACGGGCGAGGTGCTGATGCGTGACCGGCGCTGATCAGTCGATGTCGCGGTAATCCTGCAGCACCTGGGAGCGTGTGGGATGGCGGAGCTTGGACATCGTCTTGGCCTCGATCTGGCGGATGCGCTCTCGGGTCACTCCGTACACCTGGCCGATCTCTTCCAAGGTCTTCGTCCGGCCGTCGTCGAGGCCGTACCGCAGGGAGATGATCCCGGCCTCGCGCGGTGTCATGGTGGCGAGGAGGGCCTTGATTTCATCCTTGAGCAGCAGGAACGTGACCATGTCCGAAGGAGAGACGGTCTCGGTGTCCTCAATCACGTCACCGAGTTCGGTGCTGCCTTCCTCTCCCAACGGCATGTGAAGCGAGACAGGATCCTTGGCGTACCCGTCGACCTCTATGATCTTCGCTACGGGCACCTCCAGCTGCTCCGCCAGTTCCTCCAGTGTGGGATCGACGCCCAGGTCCTGGAGCATTTCCCGACGGACCTTGGCCACTCTGTTGATCATCTCCACCATGTGGACGGGAATCCGGATGATCCGGCTCTGATCGGCCAGGGCGCGCGATATCGCCTGGCGTATCCACCAGGTCGCGTACGTCGAGAACTTGAACCCTCTGGTGTAGTCGAACTTCTCGACGGCACGAATCAGACCCGTGTTTCCCTCTTGAATCAGGTCGAGAAACATGAGCCCGCGTCTGCTGTAGCGTTTGGCGATGGAGACGACCAGTCGCAGATTCGCCTCGATGAGGTGGGATTTCGCCCTGCGTCCATCCTCGGCGAGGATCTCCAGCTCCCGGCGGAAGCGCGGATCCAGCAGGCCAGGGTCTTCCTCGATCTTGTTCTGGGCGAGCAGGCCGGCCTCGATGCGCTTCGCGATCTCCACCTCCTGCTGGGCGCTGAGGAGACGGACACGGGCGATGAGTTTGAGATAGTCCCGTACTTGGTCAACCGTGGCGCTACCCGTGGCGAGTTGCGGGACGGGGCCGTCGGCCTCGTCGTCGTCCTCGTCCACCCGGGACAGCGGAAGCGGCTCCTCCTCCAGCGCCTTGATGCTCATCTCCATCGCGCTCAGCTTCTCTTCCCGTTTCGGGCCGCTGGAATCCTGAATTACCGTCGACACGCCACACACATCAGGTTCGCTCAGTTACCGTACACCTGGTTGCCCGCTCGTAGACCGCAGCACATTACGGCAAAAACCCGGTGAAATGAATCATGCCGACCGTGCTGTTGATTTTCCCGGAGATTTGTGGACCCGTTGCCAGTCGCCAGTTGCCGGAGAAAGATCATTTGGTTTTCTTCGGATGTCACCGCGCGCGACACGGTGATCCGCTAGCTGGACCGGCGGCCAGCGGCAACAACTCGCCGTCGACCGGGCCCTGGTGGATGAGATCGAGGAGACGATGCCGTCGCCGGCCGTTGAGCGCGTGAACAGGTGTTACGGCGTGTCCTGCTTGGCGTAGTGTCGGCCTCCAGGCTTGTCTGCCGGTGTTCCACTCCTTGCCCGTGGGGACGAAGTGGAGACGAACGGTCCGTAAGGGACGAACGAGGACGCTGCCACGACACCGGGAGATCTCGCATGAGCACTGCGCCTCACCCCCTGCTCGTCCGCGCGCGGCACCTCGCCACGGAGGTGCTCGCGCCGTGGGCGGAGCAGGTGGACCAGGAGAGTGTGCCCACGAGTCACATCGAGGCCCTCAAGGCGTCGGGGCTGCTCGGGGCGACCGCGCCGTTGGCGTACGGCGGCTCGGCGGCACCCGCCTCGGTGGTCCGCGAGATCGCGGAGATCCTGGCCGGATCGTGCTGCTCCACCTGGTTCGTGCAGACGCAGCACAACAGTCCTCTGAAGACCCTGGTCGAGAGCGAACTGCCCATCCGGGAGAAGCTGTTGCGCCGCCTGGCCGAGGGCGAGCTGCTCTCCGGAGTCGCCTACTCGCATCTGCGCGCGTTCCCCCGCGTTCCGGTCCGGGCCACGCCCGAGAGCGGGGGTGTGCGCTTCGACGGCCGGGTGGCCTGGTACACGGGCTGGGGCCTCAACGACGTGATGATGCTCGCGGGCGTGACCGCCGAGAACGAGGTGCTGTTCGCCTTCACCGAGGCCCGCGAGCGGCCGGGGCTTCGCCCCTCTCCCCCGATGCGCCTCGCCGCCCTGACCGCCGCGCGCACCGTCTCCCTCGATCTGACGGGCCTGTGGGTGCCCGAGGATGCCATCGCCCTGCGGACCTCGTACGAGAAGTGGGCGGCCGCGGACCGAGCCAGGAGCGCCAACGCCAATCCGGCGGTCTTCGGTGTCGCGCACGCGGCACTCCAGCTCCTGGAGGAGGCCGGCGAACGCGACAGCAAGGAAACCGGCCGCGCGCTGCGCATCCGCCTCGACAGGGTCCGCCGCCAGGCCTACGCCCTCGCCGATCACCCGGTGGCGCACGAGTACATCGAGGAGCGGCTGGCGTACCGGACGCAGGCTCACCATCTGATGCGCGCGGCGACGACCGCGGCCCTGGTCGCCGGTGGCGGAAGGTCGATGGCGCTGGGCAGCCGGGCCCAGCGACTGGCGCGCGAGGGGATGTTCCTGCTGGTGCAGGGGCAGACCGCCGAGACGAGGGCGGCGCACCTCGGGTCGTTGGCGGACAACTGCTGACGAGGGTCTGTGCCCGCGAAGGCCGTCACGCCGTGACGGCCGTGACGGCGCCAACGGCGGTCATCCAAGCGGCGGTTCAGCCTGCCGCGGCATCGGTTCCTCGGGGTCGTCCGGGTCCTCCGGGTCCTCCGGGTCCTCCGGGGGAACACCGCAGCATCCGCTTGAAGCCCAGCAAGGTCCGGTACCGGTCTCGGGCGGCGAACTCCCCCATGGTCCACACCGCTGGACGCCCGGCCTCCGCACAGAGATGAAGGATCCTGTCCTGCCCCACGACTACGCCTAAGTGCGCGCCCCATGCCTCGTCGGTGGCGTTGAAGAGGGCGAGGTCGAGGGGCTGGGCGACCGTGACGCGGCGCGTTCGTCGCGCATCGGCCCACAGGTCGCTGGAACGCCAGGCCTCGGGCGCCAGACCGAAGAGTTCGAGGACCGCGTACGCGAACAACTGGCAGTTGGCCCCGTCGGTGAGACCCGGTCGGTCGCGTACCGCCGCGGATCCCGGAAACCGTGCCCCGGCATACGGGGTCGCCCACATGTCCGCCGGTATCCGCGCGAGCACGTCGTTCACGTCCATCCTCGGATCCCTCCAGGAACACTGAACGTGGCAGCTCATCACGCTGTGAAGCAGCTACGGTAGCCCGCTTCCCCTCCCGCCTCTGTGGACTCGCGCACCACTACACATAAAGAAGAAATAAGCGCAGAATGGACGTAAGCGGCGCTTACCGCATACCACACCAGAGCGGTCGGGCCGGCAGAGAACAAAGGAGACGAGTCATGTCCAACGTCTCACACACCAGAGGTGACATCACCACCCACCCTGATGTATCCGAGATGCGGGAGCGGTATGACCGTGTGCTCGGTGGTCGCGATGTGGCGCTCGTGGACGGACCGGTGTTCCTGCTCGGTCTGTACTGCGCCGCGTCCCCGTGGATTCTCCACTACACGACAAGCCAGACCCCGCTCGTGACGCACAACCTCATCATGGGCATCGCGATAGGCGTGCTGGCGCTCGGATTCACCACCACTCCGGCGCGCATGTACGGCCTGAGCTGGGCCATGTCCGCCGTGGGCGTGTGGCTGATCATCTCGCCGTGGGTCGTGGGCGACAGCCCCGACGCGGGCGTCATCGTGAACAACGCCATCATCGGCGGTCTCGCCGTGGTGCTGGGGTTGATCTGCGCGGCCGCATCGGCGAAGTCGAAGGGCGCACGGCGCACGGCGCAGACGTAGCAGGGTGTCTGCGGGAATGAGAACGGTCGGCCGGTCCGCGCGTTCGCGTCACGGGCCGGCCGACTCACGTCCGTGGCTGAGCCGGTAGGCACGCTCCACCCCTCAGCCGGTCGGTACGCTCCACGGCTCCTCCGGCAGTGGGCTGCCGGTCTCGAGGAGCGACTTCAGATTCGACAGAACGGCCGCCCAGCCGGAGGCCGCCTCTGCGGCCTCGCCCTCGTCGGCCAGGTCCTCGTGCGTGACGGTGAGCCGGACGATCCCGCCGTGCGGCCGGATGTCGAAGGTGACCCTGGAGTACTTGTCCTGCTGCTCCTCGTCCTCGGGCGCGGCCCAGGTGGTCACCAGCCGGACGGGCCGTTCGCTCTCCAGGACGGTGCCCACCACATCGGCGGTGCCCGAACCGTCCGTACGCCGGTGTTCCCAGCGGGAGCCGGTCCTCCAGTCCGAGACGTTGCTGTGGCCCCAGTAGGCGGCGGTCAGGTCGGCGTCGGTGAGAGCGTCCCAGACCTGTTCGGGGGTGCTCTCTATATAGGTGACGTACACGAACGTCGGTTTGTCGGTCATGGCTTCCTCGGCTCGTCGCTTGAGGTCGCTGAGCGCACGCAGGCGTGGGCGCTCGAATTTGTCGATCCACCGCTCCTGCATCTCGTGGAGCGGTACGGGATTGAGGTAGTGCAGCTTTTCCCGCCCCCGCCGCACCGTGCTGACCAGATGGGCAGCCTCCAGGACAGCCAGGTGCTGGGTCACGGACTGACGAGTCATGTCGATGCGCTCACACAGCTCTCCCAGGGTCTGCCCGTTGTGTTCATGCAGCCTGTCGAGCAGCTGCCGACGCGTCCCGTCCGCCAGCGCCTTGAAGACCTGGTCCATCTCCGAATCCCTCTCCGATCGCACACTCCAGGTTATGTAGCCAATTACCTGCATGTCAATCGGCGGGCGGGGGCAGGGCCTGCTTGGTGGCCCTGCTGCTGGGCGCCCTTTCAGACCGGCGAGGGGAGCGCCCCTACAGGGGCGCGGGGAACTGCGCGACCAGCCACAGCCGACCCGCATCCGAAGTGCGACCCCGGGGTGGGGGTCTGGGGGCGCAGCCCCCAGACAGGGGCCACTGGGCGCCATCCCGTCCTGTCGCAGCGGATTGCCGTCGCCCCGACGCGATCCCGCACAATATTCACTGGCTGGGCGCGGGCGGGCCGCTCACACTGGCGCGGTGAGCCGAACTTTCAGTGCGTGGGTCACGTCGGGTGAGGACTTTCTCGGTGTTACGGGCGCCTTCTCCGTCGACGTGCCGTGGTGGGCCGAAGTCGAGCCGGTCGTCGGACAGTTGCGGCAGGCGCTCGGGGTACCGGTGTGGGTGCTGCGTCTGCTGTCCGTCGAAGGTGGCGAGGGCGGACGAGACGGTCATGTGACGTACCACGTCGAGGCGTTGGAGCGGCCGGGGCACGGGCTGTCCGCGGGGAAACCGTCGCCTGACGTCGGTGAGTTGAACGGGTACGAGGCGCTGCGGGCACCGTGGGCGCGGACCGACGGACTACGGGAGCTTCTCGACTGGTCGGCGCGTACGTTGTCGGCAGCGGGGCGGCCTGTGACCGGCCCGGTGCAGCAACACCGCACCTGGAACCTCGCGGGGCTCTTCCGCCTGCCCACGGCGCGAGGTCCGGTGTGGCTCAAGAGCACCCCGCACTTCGCCGCCGACGAGGCGGCGGTCATCGCCGCGTTCGCGCGCGTCGATCCGGGCCTGGTGCCGAGGGTCCTCGGCTCCGCCGACCGGCGCATCCTGATGGAGCACATCCCCGGCGAGGACTGCTGGAACGCCTCGCCCGAGACCATCGCCGCCGGAGTGCGGCGCTTCGTCGCCGCGCAGGCCGCGCTGGCCTCTCGGCCCGACGAACGCCCGCCCGGCCTGCCGGACCGCCGTACACCTGTCCTGGCCGAGCGCGTCCGGGAACTGCTCGACGGGCCGGTCACCGGCGAACTGACGACACAAGAGGTAGCTGCCGCCGGGGAGTTGGCGGGCCGCTGGAGCGCGCTCGACGAATGCGGTCTGCCGGACACGGTCGTGCACGGTGACTTCCATCCGGGCAACTGGCGCAGCGACGGCGGGCCACCCGTGGTCCTCGACTTCGCCGACGCCCATTGGGGCCATCCGGTCCTGGACAGCCTGCGCCTGCACGACTTCCTTCCCGAAGCCGTGCGGGCGACCGCCGCCCGCGCCTGGGTCGACGCATGGCAGGCCCACGTGCCCGGCAGCGACCCGGCGCGCGCCCTGGCCGTGGCCGAGCCGCTCGCCCCTCTCGCGAACGCGGTCCGCTATCAGGAGTTCCTGGACGGCATCGAACCGTCCGAGCGGATCTACCACTCCGGAGACCCCGCCTCGGCGATCCGCGACGCGGTGCGATGCGCCACGGCTTCCGACCCGGATCTCGCCCCTGCGCGACGCTGACCGAGGGCGAAACGAGGAGTGCGCTGTCCTCCAGGGGGCACTCATACCAGTGAGGAGTATGACGAAAAGGGGCTGAGATGGAGATCTCGGGCATCATCAGTGCCATCGTGATCGGTGTCATCATCGGCACGATCGGCAGGCTCGTCGTCCCGGGCCGTCAGCGCATCGGCATCCTGTGGACCATTCTGGTCGGCATCGCGGCCGCGCTCGTCGGGTCGGGTCTCGCGTCCGCGTTCGACGTGGCCGACACCGACGGGGTGGACTGGATCGAGTGGCTGTTCCAGATCGGACTCGCGGCGCTGGGCGTCGCCGCGCTGGACCGCTCGAAGGTGCGCCGCTGACCACAGCGGCCCACCGCACGAAAACATACAGACAACACACAACACACGGCCTACGGCACTAAATCTGTTGCACACCTGTCTCCGTCACGGCTAGCTTCCGCGGGTTCCATACCGCCTGCATCACCGCTTTCACCATCACCTTCACCCACGCAGCCGACCGTGACGGAGACACCGTGCCGCCCCGCATCACCGCCCTCATCGATCCCGAACCCGCCGCGTCGAGCCGCCGCTCGGCCTGGCTCGCGTCGGACGATGAGGGTGTGCCGATCGGGTCCGCCTTTCTGCGGCTGTTCACCAAGGAGGGTCAGGAGCACCTCGCCGAGCTCCAAGTCGCCGTGCACCGGGCCGAGCGGCGGCGGGGCGTGGGCGCCCGTCTGCTGGAGGCGGCCGTCGCCGCGGCGCGGAGCGAGGGGCGCCGGTCGATCCTCGCTCAGGCGAACGAAGGCTCCCCGGGTGATCTGTTCCTGGCGGCGAGCGGCTTTCGCCGAGTACTGACGCTGGCGTACGCCCGGCTCCCGCTCGCCGACGCCGATCTCACCCGGATCGACACGATCGCCGAACAGGTCCACGACGGCTACCGGATGACGCACTGGGACGGCATGGTGCCGTCCGCACTGGCACAGACCTACGCCGCGTCGCGGCGGGCCATGGACGACATGCCGATGGAGGGGACCGACTACGGCACGGTGGTGTGGGACGTGGAGCGGGTGGTGTCGGCGGCCGAGGTGATCGCGAAGCGCGGTGATCTGCTGCACACCGTCGCCGTACTGGACACGGCGGACGGGTCGGTCGTCGGGTTCTCCGAGCTGGTCGTTCCCGGCAGCGGGCGGGGCGACGGTCAGCATTACGGGACCGCCGTCCTTCCTGAGCACCGCGGACACGGCCTCGGACTCTGGATGAAGGCCCATTCCATCCGGCTGGCCCGCCGACGTCACCCCGACCTCGCCGGCCTGCTGACCGACACGGCGGACAGCAACTCGCCCATGCGCGGCATCAACGACATCCTCGGCTATCTGCCCACGCACAAGGCCGTGGAGTACCAGCTCGATCTGTGAGAACGAGGGCGGCCACCCGTCGGCGCCCGACGAACAGCGTGCCAAGGACACGGCCCGGCCGCCCCAGGGCGTCAGCGAGGGGCGTACACGTACGGCGTGGTCGTGGTCAGCGGTGCGAAGCCGAGCCGTTGGAGGATGGGGCGGCTCTGGTCGGAGGCGTCGACCTGGACATAGGCGTAGCCGCGGTCGGCGGCGATCCGGGCCCGGTGGGCGACCAGGGCGCGGTAGATGCCTCGGCCGCGCCAGGCCGGGACGGTGCCGCCGCCCCACAGGCCCGCGAACCGTGTGCCGGGTGTGAGCTCCATACGAGCCGAACTCACCGGCACGCCACCGGCGAGGGCCACGACGGCGACGACCGTGTCCGGGTCCGCGTCGAGCTGGGCGAGCAGCTGGTGGCGGAGCCGGGAGCTGTCCGTTCCGAAGGCCTCCTCGTGGACGTCCGCCACGAGGTCGACGCCCGCGCTGTCGGTGACGGTGCGCAGTTCGATGCCCTCGGGCGGCTGGGCGTCGAGGCGCAGCTCGCCGCAATCGGCGATCATCAGCGTCTCCTCCGGCTCCGGGGTGAGCCCCGCGGCGCGCAGCCGCCGCCCCAGGTCGACCGGCAGGTCGTGGCCGTACAGCTTCCACTCGAACTCGCGGCCGAGCTCCGCGAAGTACCGCACCTGCTCGGCGATCACCGCGTCCACGTCCGCCTCGGCCAGGTCCGACCAGACCACGCCGCTCCAGCCCTGCCCGGCGCCGACCTGGCGCACCACCCCGTCCTTCCGCTCCACCACGGCTCCAGGGCCGTCGGGCCGCGCACCCTCGCGCATGTCCCGGTCGAACAATGCCAACACCGCCACGTGATCCATTCCGTCACTTCAACACCCAAATGCCAAGCGGGCAACGCGTTTTAGTGACGGCACGTACCCTGCACGCCGGAGTTCCGGTCCCGAGGAAGGCGAGTACGAAATGGTCGACGACGCCGAACTGAAGTATGTGCGCCGCTGTGTGGAGTTGGCGAGGGAGGCGCTGGAGGTCGGCGACGAGCCGTTCGGTTCGGTGCTGGTGGGTGCGGACGGCACGGTCCTGGCCGAGGACCACAACCGGGTGGCCTCCGGCGACCGCACCCGGCACCCGGAGTTCGAGCTGGCGCGCTGGTCGGCAGCGCACATGACGCCCGAGGAGCGCGCCGCCGCGACCGTCTACACCTCGGGCGAACACTGCCCGATGTGCGCGGCCGCACACGGCTGGGTGGGGCTCGGCCGCATCGTGTACGTGGCGTCGTCCGAGCAACTCGCTTCCTGGCTCGGCGAATGGGGCGTACCCGCTCCCCCGGTCCGGACGCTGCCGATCGACGAGATCGCACCGGGCGTGATCGTGGAGGGGCCGATCCCGGGCCTGGCGGACGAGGTGCGCGCCCTGCACCGGCGCTTCCATCACGGTGCCCGCTGAAGCAGGGCCGTCGGCCGGGTGGCCGCACAGGTGTGAACGTCCGATACGCACGAGCCGTATGTGACAGTGGCAAGCGGGAGGGACCAGTACAGCGCATCGAGGCTTGGAGATGATGTGGTGCCGCAAGACTTAGCAGCCCCGGCTCCCGTGGCGGCGGCGGACCCAGCGCCCGCAGCGGCCGCGGAACCGCCGGCCGGCACACCGGCCAAGCCGCCACCCGCCCGCCGGGATCCGTACTTCGACAACGCGAAGTACCTCACCATCGTTCTGGTGGCCTGTGGTCACGCCTGGGAGCCGTTGACACACGGGGGCCGCGCCGCGACGGCGGCGTATCTGACGGTCTACGCCTTTCACATGCCAGCGTTCGCGCTCATCTCCGGGTTCTTCTCCCGGGGTTTCGACATGGGGCCGGGTATGGTGCGCAGGCTGTTGACGGGCGTCGTCGTGCCGTATCTCGTCTTCGAGACCGCATACAGCCTCCTCTACCGCTGGGCGGGGGACGATCCGGACCTTCCGCTGAGCCTGCTGGATCCCGGGTATGCGATGTGGTTCCTGGTCGCGCTCTTCATCTGGCGGCTGACCACCCCGGTGTGGCTGTCGCTGCGTCATCCGATGCCGGTCGCCATGGCGCTGGCCGTGTTCGCCGCGGTCTCACCGAATCTCGGCGGGGACATCTCGATCCAACGTGTCCTGGGATTCCTGCCGTTCTTCGTGCTGGGGCTGAAGCTGCGGGCCGAGCACTTCGCCCGACTGCGCACTCGGCGGGTACGGATGCTCGCCGTGCCCGTGGTCGTGGCCGCGTTCGGGACGGCGTACGCGGTGGCACCGTGGTTCAACGCCACGTTGCTCTATCACAGCAGCAGCGTCACGGAGCAGGGGCTGCCGAGATGGGCAGGGTTGTTCACCACGCCCGTGCTGTTCCTTGGGGCGCTGGTCCTGACCGCCTGCTTCCTGGCCTGGGTGCCGGGGCGGCGCTGGTGGTTCACGGCGCTCGGCGCCGGGACGATGTACGGCTATCTGCTGCACGTTGTGATCATCAAGGCATCGCGCTTCTGGGACTGGTACGACCACTCCTGGCTGTACACCCCGCTCGGCCAACTGGTAGTCACCGCAGTCGCGGTGGGGCTCATCACGGTTCTGTGCTCGGGGCCGGTCCGTTCTGTCTTCCGGTTCGTCGTCGAGCCGCGTATGTCGTGGCTGTTCCAGGACCGGACAGATGCCGGGAAGAGAGCGACGGCCGCCGCGCCACCGCGCTGACCATGCCGACGCGCTGACCGTGCCGACGTGCTGACCATGCCGACGTGCTGACCACGGATCAGCCGAGTTCGAGTGTCGTGACTCCGTGGACACGGTCCGTGGCAAACGGCCGGATCGGGCCCGTATACATGCGAGCCGTCTCGAACGACGGTGTGAGCCCGTGCTCTTCCGCCAGCGCGATGCCGACGGCGCTCGTCTCCGGGACGTCGATGGCGACCGGGCGACCGGCGGCTTCGGCGATCAGCGCGGCGAAGACGGCCCGGGCGTCGTCGGGCGTGTCGGCGAACAGGGGCCCGATGCGCAGGGAGTCACGTGCGGGCCGGACGACTCCGTACCCGGTGAGACGTCCGCCGACGAAGCGGACCACCGTGCGGTGTCCCGGAGCGCTCAGCCAACGCTCCACGAAGCGCGGCCGGTCGGCCGGACAGCAAGCGCTGTCGTACGCCGTGATCGACGCCAGGTCGGCCGGTTCGGCGGCCCGTACATCAGTGGCCGTGGCCGCTGCGGACGCCACTCCGGTGAACCGCGCGGTGTTGTAGGCGAGTTCGAATCCGGACTTGCGGTAGTTGTCCTGCTCCGCGGGCACGCCGTCGAGACCGATGGTCCGGTCGCCCGCGTGGGCGAGAGCCGTCTTCCATGTGGTGATGCCGTAACCACGGCCGCGCAGGTCGGGGCGTACGAGATAGAAGCCCAGGAAGGCGTAGTCGGGCCCGTAGTTGACGACGGAGATCGCCGATACGGGTTCGCCGTCGATCCTGCCGAGGAAGAAGCCCTCGGGATCCTGGGCGAAGAAACACGGGCCGTCGGACAGCCCCGGGTTCCATCCCTCGTCCGCCGCCCACCCGCCGACCACGGGCCAGTCGTCGAGCGAGGCCCGCGTGACGACGAGGTCATCGGGTCCCGGGAAACCCGGAGAGGTCATGGGTGCGCTCCGTTCATTGGGGGGTGGCGTGACACGGCCTTCAGCATCCTGAGCCCGCCGACCGGCCTGCGGCGGACCGCAGTTGGCTTCACAGCGGCATAGGTTATCCCCATGGACCACGTGATACTGCGCCCGGTGACCGAGAACGACCTGTCCGTGATGGAGCTGTTCCTGACCGATCCGGAAGAGGCCTCGCGCTTCCAGTGGTACGGATGGTGGGACACCGGACGCTGGCGACGCCAGTGGGCGGAGACGGGCCTGATCACCGATGACGCGGGCCATCTGATGGTGGCGCACGGCGACGCGGCGCTGGGCTTTGTGGCCTGGCGCAAGGTCGTGGCCTCGCGAAGCTCGTTCTACTGGAACGTGGGCATCACCCTGCTCCGGGAGGCCCGCGGCAAGGGCGTGGGCACCCAGGCACAGCGACTGCTCGTCCAGTACCTGTTCGCGCACACACAGGTCATGCGGATCGAGGCCGACACCGAGGTCGACAACGTGGCCGAGCGACGCGCCCTGGAGAAGGTTGGGTTCACCCGCGAGGGCATTCTGCGCAGCGTCGTCTTCCGCGACGGGCAGTGGCGCGACGGGGTGCGGTACAGCATCCTGCGCGGCGACTGAGAGGAAGACCCCACCGGTCTGCGTGGCCGGCGGGGTCCTACTTCCTCGACGGGTCTCTCTTTCGGAGGATTCAGCGTCGGGCGGCCGGCCGTGAGCGGCGGTACAGCACGGCTCCGGCCACCACCAGAGCCGCGCTCGCGGCGACCGCCGGTCCCGTCGTCAGGTCCGTCCCGGTGTGGGCGAGCGCGGCCGCGTGCTGCGGCGCGGCGTGGCGCTGCGTCTGCGGTTGCGCCTGCGGCGGGGTGTGCCCCCGCGGGGGTGCGGACGACTGCGGCGCCGGATCGGCCGGGCGCCGCGGCCGGCTCCCGGACTGGTTCGTGGATTCGTTCCCGACGGCGGCGTTGCCGACTCCGGCGACGTTGACCGAGTTGCCGCTGACGTTCACGGGAACGTGGACCGGGAGCTGGACATCGTTGCCCGACAGCACGCCCGGCGAGTCCCGCACGGATCCGTCGGCCACGGCCGCGTTGTCGCGCTGCTCGGCTCCGCCGCCCTTGTTGGCACAGCTGTTGCCCGCCGTGGGATTGAGCAGCCCTGCCACGTTCACGGTGTTCCCGCACACGTTCACCGGAGCGTGGACCGGGAGCTGGATGGTGTTGCCGGAGATCACCCCGGGCGAGTTCGCCGTGCCGCCGTCCGCCGCGGAGTCCGCGTGGGCCGGCATCGTGACGCCCATGGCGCCCGACGCCGCGGCCACGATGATCAAACCATTCCGGGTAACCCGTCTCATAGGTTCCCTGCCTTCCAGACATGGGTCGCGAGCCCTCGCCCGCACCCGTTAAAACGCGGGCGCACCATCGGAGTTATGGCTAATCGGCCTTTCACCCCATCGAGCGGCATGCTCATCGAACTGTCTTTCAAGGGCCTCGGCGGCAGAGGACATCCGGCCTGAACGGCGCGCGGGGTCGCACAGGGTAAGGCCTCCGCGGGCGAAGCGCTCGCCCAGAGGCGCGGTCAGGGGCACGCCCTTATCGTGATCGAGGGGGAATCCCCGGCCCTTGCGCCGAGGCGTCCCTGGAGGCTTGCCATGCTGTCCACGCACCACAGCTGCGCTTTCGCAGGCGCCGTGACGCTGGCCCTGCTGGGAGCCGTGCTGTCACCTCAGGCTCTGCCGGGAACCGGCCCGCGGGCATTCGCGGACGAGCCCGACCAGCCCGACCTGTCCCGCTTCTACGACCAGAAGATCGACTGGGCCGACTGCAGGGGCGACGGCCTGCCCGAGGACCTGCAGTGCGGCAAGGTGACCGTCCCGCTCGACTACGCGAGGCCCGCCGCCGGGACGCTGGACGTCGCCATGGCCCGCTTCGAGGCGACGGGCAAGTCCAGGGGTTCCGTACTGCTGAACTTCGGCGGGCCCGGCGGCTCGGGAGTCAGTCAACTCGCCGTCGGCGGCGAGGACTTCATGGGCCTGACAGAAGGCTACGACGTGGTGACCTTCGACCCGCGCGGCGTGGGCAGAAGTTCGCCGGTCAGCTGCGGCGAAGCCGCCTACGGGATGTCGGACCCGACCACGGACACCGCCCCGGACGACAGGGATCCGTGGGCGGCTCTGCGGTTGCTGCGGAAAGCCGCCGACGCATGCGCCAAGCACTCCGGTCCCGTGTTGCCGCACATCGGCACGGTCAACGCCTCGCGGGACCTGGACGTGATGCGCCAGGCCCTGGGCGACGAGAAGCTCAACTACCTCGGCTTCTCGTACGGAACGCGGCTGGGCGCGGTGTACGCCAGTCAGTTCCCCGGGAAGACCGGCCGGCTGGTGCTCGACGGCGTGGACACGCTCACCGAACCGCTCAGCGAACAGGGCATCGTCGGCGCCGAGGCCCAGCAGACCGCGCTGGAGGACTTCCTCACCTGGTGCACGGAGGACGTCAACTGCGCGTTCGGGCAGGATCCGCGCCGGGCGAGACAGGAGGTCGTACGGCTGGTGGACGCCATGGACGAGGCCCCCGTGCCGACGGACTTCGGTGATCGGTTCTCCGGCCAGGACCTCGTGGGCGCCATCGGGCTGGCCCTCTACAGCGAGGAGTTGTGGCCGATCCTCGCGCAGGCGCTGCGCTCGCTGGTCGAGGACGGCGACACACGGGACATCGTCCGGTTCTCCGCCTTCGGTATCGCGGCGCCCGGCGACGGTGGGCTCGTCGACGAGGGCGACATCCCCCTCGACAACCTCCCGGCCGCGCTCATGGCCATCAACTGCGCGGACGACCCCGACCGGCCCACGGCCGACCAGATCGCCAAGAGCCTCGACCGGCTGCGTGCCGCGTACGAGGAGGCCTCGCCGGTCTTCGGCCGGTACCGGCTCACGCAGCTACTGACGTGCTACGGCCGCCCCAAGGGCACCAGCTACATCCGCGAAGAGGTGCACGACGTCGACACCCCGAAGATGCTCCTGGTCGGCACCCGCGGCGACCCGGCCACCCCGTACCGCTGGACCGTGGAGACCGCGCGGCGGCTCGGCTCGTCGGCCGTGGTGCTCGACAACAAGGGCACGGGCCACACCGGATACGCGTCCTCCAAGTGCGTGCAACGGAAGGTCGAGGACTTCCTGCTGTACGGCTCGCTGCCGCACGGCTGGAGTTCCTGCGGGCCGGACGAGCGAGCGCCCTCCTGAGACGCGGCCGGGCGGTGGTGCCGAGGCGGGCCAGAAGTGTCGCAGGACGCCAACACGGACAAGTCGGGTACAGCCTCGCGGATCGGGGCGGGGTGGGTCACGGGTGCCTCAGACACCTCCGAAGAGTGAGGTCAGGCCGCGTTCCAGGGCAGGTCCCACATCTTCTCTGCCTGCGGCGACCACCGCGTACGACCGGAGCAGGAACCGGCTGAGGATCGCCGTGTCGAACTGGATGAGGGCCAGGCCGGGCAGCGCGTGGAACTCCAGGACCGTGCGTTCCGGGCCGCACGGCCATATGTGGACATCACCGCTGCCCGCGGGGGCGCTCAGGCCCTCCTCCAGGAGCTCACGGGCGAAGATCCATGTGGCGGTGTTGCCGTCGAGCGAGACCTCGGGCGGGAAGACGATCTCGACCGCGAGTGGGTCGGCGGCGGAGTAGCGGAGCGTGGCGGACACGGGAAGGTCCTGGCTCTCCGAAGTGATCAGGCGCGCGCGGGCGGGCTGCTCCAGGACGATGTCCATGATCGGTCTCCGTTCCGGGTCGGGGCAGTTCGTTGTGCCGATGTGCCCTTACGACCTCGCAGGGGCCGTTGTCGGTACACGGAACCCCGAAGAGATTGTTGTGATCTGCGTCACAGCATCATCCGACGCCGCTCCGTCGGCGCCGGCACCTGGCGAGGCAACGGACATTGGCCGGAAACCGGTCACTCGGCACCCGCTCGCGAGAGCGTCGAACGTATGCTTGGAGGAACCGCACACGACATCGACACTCCGTCAACTGGCCGACTACGACTACGACTTGGCCGCCCCCACGCGTACTGCATGCGTCCCGCATGAGCCACCCGAGAGGACAGCGGCATATGCCAGGAACATGACCGCATCGCGTGTTGCCAAATCCCTTACAGAGCGTCGCAGGCTGTGCAACAGTCGTAACGGTCCAACCCAGCCTTGGTCGTACCGTGCCTGTATCGGAGTACGTCATGCCGTCCCATCTCTCGGCGGGCCACCCGGCCGCCCAGCCGCCCCCACGCGGCTCGGTCGACGCGCTCATTTCGCAGGCGCGCCGACTGCGAGGCGACGTGGACGCCGTGCGGCGTGAGGCGCCGGCCGACGGCTCGGACCCGCAGGGACTCTGGCAGCGCGCCCTCTGTGACCTGGCGATGCATCAACTCAACGATCTCGACGAGCATTTGGCGCAGTTGCGGGACGGCCCGGCACCCGCACCCATGCCCGTGCCCGTGGGGGGTGACGAGGCACCGCCCGCCGCAGGAGCCGTGCCGACCGCACCGGGGCATGGCTCACCCGACGCACATGACTCGCTGCTCAGCCGTGTCGGCAGCGCCGAGTGGAATCTGCTGACGGACGAGGCGAAGTGGTCCGGCGAGCTCTACCAGATCCTCGGCCGCGACCTCGCCACTCCCCCGCTCACCCTCGACGAACTGCCGTCCCTGGTACTCGACGAGGACCGGCCGCGGCTGACGGCGATGGTGACCGACTGCCTGATCGACGCCAAACCGATCGACGGAGAGTTCCGCATCGTGCGCCCGGGCGGCCGCGTGCGGACCGTGCACATGATGGGCGAGCCCGTGCTGGCCGCCGACGGCAGCACCGCCTCGATGTGGGCGGTGCTGCGGGACGTCAGCGAACTGCGCCGCAGCCAGCGGACCGTGAGCGAGACCCGTGACTCGCTCGAACGCCAACGGCACATCGCGCAGACCGAGCACCGGCTCGCGGTCGAGCTGCAGGAAGCCGTGCTGCCGCCGTGGCGCGGCTCCCTGCGGTTCCCGCGCCAGGGACCGCAGACACTCGACCTGTCCGCCCGCTACCTACCGTCCTCGAGGAGCGAGCTGATCGGCGGCGACTGGTACGACGCCCTCGAAATGCCCAACGGCGAAACACTGTTCAGCGTCGGTGACCTCACCGGACACGGGGTCACCGTCGCCTCGGGCATGGCGATGCTGATCGGCGCCCTGCGCGGCATGGCCATGACGGGCGCCGAGCCGGGTCAACTCATGACGTGGCTCAACCAGTTACTGGACGCGTCGGTCGAGCCGGCCCTGGGCAGTGCGGTGTGCTGCCGCTACCGGCCCGAGACCCGCACCCTTGTCTGGGCGCAGGCAGGACACCCCGCCCCGCTGCTGTTCCGCAACGGGACGGGGCGCGTGCTTTCGCGGCCGGAGGGCGTCCTGCTCGGCGCGACCTCGGGTGCCACCTACGGGCAGGCCGAACAGCCTCTCGAACCGGGCGATCTGCTGCTCCTGCACACCGATGGGCTGATCCCTGGGCACAGTGGCACCGCGGCGGTGAACCATCTCCTCGACCTGGCGCCCCGCTTCGGCGAGGCCCGTGCCGCACAGGACTGCGTACGGACGGTCGAGGAGGAGTTCGGCGAGGCGGCGCGCGAGGACGACGCCTGCGTACTCATCGTCAGGCTTGCCACCTGAAGACGGCATCCTGAGGATGGCCGCCTGAGCAGCACGGTCCCCCTGTGCCCGTGCTCATCCGCTCACGCCCGTGCGCTGCTGCCACCCCGGGTGTTCAAGCCCTTGGGCAGCGCCAGTTTGATCTCCTCACGCAGATCGTGGATCTTCGGATAGCTGGAGTACTGCGCCGTCAGCCGGTACATCTCACGCAGCCGGTCCCAGGTGCGATGGGATGAGTTCGAGCCCATCGACGTCAGGGCCAGGCGCGCGTACCGGTCGGCTTGTTCGGGGTCGTCGGCGATGAAGCAGGCCGACGCGAGCGAGAGGTGGTCGAAGATCTTCGAACGGTCCCGGCCCTTCTCGCGCAGCTGGAGCGCCTCCTTCGCATGGCGCTGCGCGACGGCGGCCGCACCCGGTTCGTGCTCCGCGAGCGTCCGGTAGGCCAGGGCCTGCATACCGTGCATGTCCGCCTCGTCGAAGAGCTGCATCCAACTCGGCGGCGGTACATCGCCCTTGTCCGAGGCGAAGAGGTCCTCCGCCTCGCCGAGGGTCCGCCGCATGGCCTGGCCCTTGCCCATCGACGCCTGAGCCCAGGCCTCGATGGTGTGGAGCATGGCCCTCGTACGCGGCAGCACCTCGTCGCCGGAGCCCGACTGGGCGAGCTTCATGAGGTCGAGTGCGTCGTCGGGCCGGCCCAGATGCACCATCTGGCGCGCGGCGCGGGAGAGCGCTTCCCCGGCGCGGGGCCGGTCACCGGCCTCGCGGGCGGCGTGGGCGGCGATGACGAAGTACTTCTGAGCCGTGGGCTCCAGGCCGACGTCGTGCGACATCCAGCCCGCGAGAACGGCGAGGTTGGCGGCGACGCCCCACAGGCGCCGCTGCAGATGGTCGGGGTGTCGGTAGGCGAGCATGCCGCCCACTTCGTTGAGCTGTCCCACGACAGCCTTGCGTTGCAGCCCGCCGCCGCGGGCCGCGTCCCAGGCCCGGAACACCTCGACCGAGCGCTCCAGCTCTTCGATCTCCTCCGACCCGATGGGGGCGGCCTCGTAGCGGTCGAACCCGGCCGGGTCGACGTGCAGGGGATCGTCGATTTCGGGAGCGTCGGCCGAAAGGGCCGGATCTGTGTGCAGCCAGTCGTACATGGCACTGCTGATTGCGGATCCCGCGGCGAGCGCGGCACCCGCGCCCACCAAGCCGCGTCGGTTGAGCATGAGGTCCATTCCCGTGAATTCGGTGAGGACCGCGGCGGTTCGCTCGGGCGCCCACGGCACTCCGTCGGGATGTTCCACACTCCCGCCGCCCTGCCGGTTCCCCGTACGCCCGTGCCGGACCAGACCGAGGTCCTCAATGGTCACGACACGGCCGAGACGCTCGGTGAACAGCGCCGCCAGCACCCGCGGAACCGGATCGCGCGGGATCTCTCCCATGTCGATCCAACGCCGCACCCGCGAAGTGTCGGTCGCCAGCTGGGGGTGGCCCATGGCCGCCGCCTGCCGGTTGACCATTCGCGCGAGCTCGCCCTTGGACCAGCCGGCCAGGCCGAACAGATCCGACAGACGCGTGTTGGGTTGTCCGCTCACGTCAAGCCCCCAGGTTCTCGGCTGAGTTGACAGTAACCCCGTGTCAGTTGCTGCGGGACTATTCGCCAGGGTTCGCCAGGGTGCGCCAGATGGTGTGCCAGTGCGCATCCGGTGTCAGGTAGGAACGCGCCACCCCGACCCGGTCGCCGAAGGAACATTCCCCAGGGTGTACCGAGGCGGCCGGGGCGGGTGGCGCGGTAATTCTCAGGCACACGAAGGGATCTGTATCACCCATGTACGCAGCATCGTCCTCCGTGTCCGCCCCGCCCCGGTCGCTGCACGCCCGTCCGCAGGTACCCGGCTCCGCTCGAGCAGGAGAGAGCGCGGTGGCGGGCAGCGGCCCTTATGTGGACCCGGCACGCCCGGGGTCACCCGTACTCGGTGCCGGTCGGACGCGACGCGTACCGGGGCTCGGCACCCAACCGCTCAGCGGGAGACTCGACTTGTCCGGCCCTCAGGGCGCGCAGCTGCGCACGGCGATCGCTTCGGTGCACCGGATCTGCCCGGAATTCGCGCCGGTGCAGGTACTGCGCCGCAGCGGCCGCTCGGTGCTCCTGGTCGGCACCACCGGGCGCAGCACCGCCGTCGCGAAGTGTTTACTGGACCTTTCCCCCGTGTGGGCCCAGCGGATCCGCCACGAGATAGCGGCATACCGCTCGTTCGTGCGGCACCGTCCTCCGGTACGGGTGCCCCGGCTGATCGCGGCGGACCCGGACAACTGCACACTCGTCATCGAGCGGATGCCGGGCCGGGTGGCGGCACTGCAGCGGCACCCCGGGGAGGCCCCGCCCCGTGCGGACATCAGGGCGGCGCTGGGCGCGATCTGCCGGCTGAACGCGTGGCGGCCGGCGGCGGGGACGTTCGACGCCCCGCTGGACTATGCGGCGCGGATCTCCCGGTATCACGAGCTGGGGCTGCTCACCGACCGGGACATGGGCGATCTCCAGAAGCTGGTGCACGGCATCGCGCACTCGGCGGGGCGCCAGGGGATGGGCCAGTTCTGCCACGGCGACGCGTTGCTGTCGAACATCCTGCTCTCACCGGCCGGTCCAGTGCTGGTGGACTGGGAGCACGCGGGCTGGTACCTGCCGGGCTACGACCTGGCGACGCTCTGGTCGGTGCTCGGTGACGCCCCCGTCGCACGGCGGCAGATCAGCCAGCTCGCGCAGTCGACGGGGCCCGCGGCGCGCGACGCCTTCCTGGTGAACCTGATGCTCGTACTGACCCGTGAGATCCGCACGTACGAGACAGCCGTACAACGTTCGATGCACGAGGCGACCCCGGCGGCACCGGGACCGGCCCACCCGGGTGCTGCGCCGTCCGGCGAGGAACAACGGCTGCTGCTCAGGCGGCTGCACGACGACTGCCAGCTGGCCCGACGGGCCGTTCGAGCGGCGGTCGGAACTCGCTGACGGGGATGACGGCCCGCGGTGTGCCCTGGGCAGCGGCACACCGCGGGCCTTCGTCATGTGAGTGATCGACACGCATTCCTCGACCCGCCGCTGACATGGTGAATCGCCCGCTCCTGGGCATGATTGACGGATCGTCGGCGAGCCGGTAGCACTGACGCACGCCCGGCTCCGCACGCATCATCGCGCTCGATCGCCTCAGGAGGCCCGTTTTGCGAGGATCCGTCACCGCCCAAGCCCCGGCCGCCGGCCACAGACGAGGGCGCAGGACCGCGGGCGCCGTAGCCTCGGCGGCGCTGCTGCTGCCGCTGCTCGGCGCGGCCCCGTCGGACAGCACCGAGCAGCCCTCCTCCGGACGCCTGCAGAACGCCTTCGCCACGGCCGCGGCCGAGTACGACGTACCGCAGAGCGTGCTGCTCGCCGTCTCCTATCTGCAGTCCCGCTGGGACGCGCACGACGGGGCGCCGAGTGTCACGGGTGGCTATGGCCCGATGCACCTGACCGACGCCCGCACCGCGATCGCCCGGACCGGGGCACCCCATCACAGTGACGCCACGGAGGACGCGCGCGGCGACGACTCGCGTACCGCCCTGCTCCCCGACACGAAGATCCCGGACACGAAGCTCCCCGACAGCTCCGAACTCCCCGCCCGGCTCAAGACGTTGGCGAAGGCAGCCGAGCTCACCGGGCTCTCCGCGGAGCGGCTGCGCACGGACGCGGCCGCCAATGTGGCGGGCGGTGCCGCGCTGCTGGCCGCCGCGCAGAGGGAGCTCGGTGAGCCGCCCAGCGACGACGCCGCCGACTGGTACGGGGCGGTGGCACGCTACTCGGGCGCGGACGACTCGGCGACGGCCGCCAGGTACGCCGATGACGTCTTCGACGTGATCCGCGCGGGCGAGCGGCGCACCACGGACGCGGGACAGCGGGTCGCGCTCACCGCCCAGCCCCGACTGCGCCCCGAAACGGAGCAGTTGAAGGGCGCAGGTCTGCGGACGGCCGCCGCGGAGGGCACCGAGTGCCCGGCGACCGTGTCCTGTGAATGGATTCCGGCACCGTACGAGGAGTTCGGCGACGGCGATTACGGCAACCACGATCTCGCGAACCGGCCGACGTCCCAGAGCATCGACTACATCGTCATCCACGACACCGAGGCCACCTGGGACACCACGCTCCAGCTCGTGCAGGACCCGACCTATGTGTCGTGGCACTACTCGCTGCGCTCCACGGACGGTCACATCGCCCAGCATGTGAAAACCAAGGACGTGGGCTGGCACGCCGGCAACTGGTTCGTCAACGCCAAGTCGATCGGCCTGGAGCACGAGGGCTTCCTCGCGGCGCCGGACGCCTGGTACACGGAGGAGATGTACCGGACGTCGGCACGGCTGGTGCGGTACCTCGCGAGGAAATACGGCATCCCGCTGGACCGGCAGCACATCCTCGGCCACGACACCGTGCCGGGCCCGACGACGTCGACCATCCCGGGCATGCACACCGACCCCGGTCCCTACTGGGACTGGCAGCACTACTTCACCCTGCTCGGCAGGCCCTTCGGCCGCACGGCCGGCGCCAACGCCAAACTGGTGACCGTACTGCCCCAATTCACCAGGAACCGGCCGGAGTTCACCGGCTGTGTCACCCCGGGTGAGCCGTGCGCGCCGCACGGCTCCAGCGCCGTGCGCCTGTACACGGAGCCGAGCGAGGACGCCCCGCTGATCAAGGACATCGGCCTGCGGCCGGGCGGCGGGGACTCCACGACCGGCGTGAACGACACGGGGTCACGGGTCTCCACCGGCCAGCAGTACGCGGTCGCGGGACGCAAGGGCGACTGGACGGCGATCTGGTACCTGGGGCAGAAGGCCTGGTTCAGGAACCCGGCGAAGCGGCCGACGGCGGTCGGCGCGTCGGGCCTCGTGGTGACACCCAAGGCCGGCCGCGAGGACATCCCGGTGTACGGGCGTGCCTACCCGGAGAAAGAGGCCTACCCGGCGGGCGTACCCGTCCAGGCCGTGTTCCCGTTGCCGTACAAGCTGCTCGCGGGCCAGAGGTACGCGACCGGCGACAAGGTGCCGGGTGAGTACTTCTACGCGCCGACCTTCGACACGGCACCGCACAAGGTGGTGCGCGGTTCCGACATGTACTACGAGATCCAGTTCGGCCACCGGGTGGCGTTCGTACGGGCCACCGATGTGCGCGTGATGCCGTCGGCCCTGTAGGGGGCCGATGCCTCCGCGGAGGCATCGGCTACGCCTTCTTGCCCCAGACGTATCGTTGCCCGGCGATCGCCTTGAACGTCGACTCGCCGCCCGGCAGCAGGTCGCTGCGGACGGTGAGCCGGCGTGTCCGGGACGCCGTCAGCGCGATGCGGGTGGCGCGGCCGTTCGACCAGTCGAGGTCGAGCGTCGCGCCGCCTCGGGCGCGCAGTCCTCGGACCGAGCCGTCCGGCCAGGTGGTGGGCAGGGCGGGGAGTACCTCGATCACGTCGTACTGGCTCTGCAGGAGCATCTCGGTGATCCCGGCGGTGGCACCGAAGTTGCCGTCGATCTGGAAAGGCGGGTGGGTGTCCCAAAGGTTGGGCAGGGTCGAGCTCTTGAGCTGTTCGGCGAGCATCTTGTGGGCGTGGTCGCCGTCGCGCAGCCGCGCCCAGAAGTTGATCTTCCAGGCCTTGGACCAGCCGGTGCCGCCGTCGCCGCGGGCGGTGAGTGAGACCTTGGCGGCGTCGGCCCACTTGGTTCCGGGTTCGATCTGCCGCCCCGGGTGGAGGGCGTAGAGATGCGAGACGTGCCGGTGATCGTCGGCCGGATCGTCCAAGTCGGCCTTCCACTCCTGGAGTTGCCCCCAGGAGCCGATGCGAAGCCCTGGGTCCAGCTGACCGAGCACCGCTTCCAGCCGCGTTCTGAACGCCCGGTCGTCGCCCAGGATGCGGGCCGCCTCAAGGGTGTTGGTCAGCAGGTCGTGCACGATCTGCTGGGACATGGCCGCGCCGGCCGTGAAGTCGCCGTGCTCGGGCGAGTAGCTGGGGGTGACGACCAGCGTGCCGTCACGCGGATCGGTGCGCAGGTTGTCGAGCCAGAACTCGGCGGCCTCCTTCATCACCGGGTACGCGGTGGTGCGCAGGTAGTCCGTGGAGCCGCCGAACCGGTAGTGCTCGTACAACTGGCCGGTGAGCCACGCTGCCCCTTCTGGGAACCAGAACGCGGTCGACCAGTCGTGCACGCCGGTGAAGCCGAAGGGGTTGGTCTCGTTGTGCACGACCCAGCCCCGTGAGCCGAACATCTCCTCGGCGGTGCGCCGCCCGGGCGCGCGCAGGGCCTCGACGAAGCGGTCGTACGGGGCTGTCGTCTCGGCGAGGTTCGTGGCCTCGGCGAGCCAGTAGTTCATCTGGAGGTTGATGTTGACGTGGTAGTCCGCCGACCAGGGCGGTGAGGTGCTGTGGTTCCAGACGCCCTGGAGGTTGGCGGGCAGGGAGCCGGGCCGCGAGGAGGCGATGAGGAGATAGCGGCCGTACTGGAAGTAGAGGGCTTCCAGGGCACGGTCCGTGCTCGTGGCTCCGCCCGTGTAGCCGGCGAGGAGCCGGTCGGTGGGCACATCGGCGGGGACGGACTGGCCGATGTCCAGGGCGACCCGGTGGAACAGTGCCCGGTGGTCGCGAACATGGCGGGCGAGCAGTGAGTCGTAGCGCCTGTCAGCCTTGTCGAGGGTGCCGGTGACGGCGGTGTGCGGGTCCTTGCCCCGGTAGTCGGGGTAGGTGTCGGCGTAGTCCGTGCCCGCGGCCAGGGCGAACCAGGCGCTGTCGGCGCCGGTCACCGTGATCGTTCCGTCGGCGTTCGAGGTGACGGTGCCGCCTTCGCCGCGTACCTGGATCTGTGCCTCGAAGCGCAGGCCGTTGTCCGCGAGCGCGCCGCGCACCGTCAGACGACCGCTCGCCGCGGTGGCGGTGAAGTCGCTGCGGGGCGAGGCGTAGCGGAGGGTGAAGGTGACACTGCCCGGCCGGTCCGCGCTGAGCCGCCCGACGATCACGCCGTCGGGATACGAGGCAAAGAACTCCCTTTGGTGGCACACCTGTTGGTGGGTGTAGACGACCTTCGCGACGGCGTTCGCGATGTCGAGTTCGCGGCGATACGTCGCCGGGGTCTCCGGTGCGTCCGGTACGTCGAGGTACAGATCGCCGAAGGTCTGGTGGGCGCCGTATCCGACGCGCGGCTGCCCCAGCTCGGCGGCAACGCTGTCGGGGTCGAGCCTGGTCTTCGCGTCGAGTTCGTCCTGCACGGCGGCGAGCGCGCCCGGCCGTGCCTCGCGCCAGTTGCCGTGGTCGTAGCCCTGGGCCGAGCCGGGGCCGCCGGTCCACAGGGTCTTCTCGTTGAACTGCAGCCGCTCGGAGGCGAGCGTGCCGAACACCGCGGCGCCGAGCGAGCCGTTGCCGATCGGCAGGGACTCGCGTTCCCAGTCGGCGGCCGGAACGCCGTACCACAGCATCAACGGCTCCCGTGATTCATCGGAGGAATCTGCGGCGGCAGGCCCGGCTAAAGCCAGGCTCCCGCCGCCGAGGGCGAGTCCGGCCGCTCCGCCAAAAGTGGTCTTCAGCGTGGTTCTTCTGGATACCTCAAACGACTCACGGGGCTCATGCGACTCATGCGACATGGCTCCGGACGCTAAAGGTCCGATCACCTCGGTGACAAGAGCTAGGACACGGCGTTCGGGACCCCGAACGGTTCACGCCTGCTGGAAGAGTTCCGCGGGAAGAGGCTTCAGGAGCGCGTACAGATCGTCGGTGATGGGGCGGTCCCACGCGGCGATCGTCACGAGGACGTTGTCACTGCGGTCGAACTGCACACAGGAGATGCGCTCCTCGGAGAGCTTGAGGCGGCGCACGATCAGGAGGTTGTCGCCCTGCATCACGGGCGTGTCCTCGACGCTGACGACGGTGATCTCCTCGTCGTTCTCCAGCGCCAGCAGGAGTTGGGCCACCTCGAAGGGAATCTCGCCCTCGGCGACCTCGCGGGCCGGCGAGCCCTCCGGCAGATTGCCGATGATCATCGCGGGGCCGCGACCGCCGAACAGGTCGTAGCGCAGGAACACACCCTGGCAGCTGCCGTCGGGGGCGGGCAGCAGGCCCGCGCCGAGATTGCCCGGCCAGTCGCCCGGGTCCATGGCCAGAACGTCGAAGTCGGGCCCGGCGGGTGTGGCGCTGCGGCGGCGGAGGAAGGACATGCCGCAATGGTACGTGCAAGGAGGGACCACCGGCTCGGTCACCTGGTCCGGCGGACCAGGACCCTGATCCGCCGGACAGACCCTAGGGCGTCTTCTTGTGCCGCTCGTGGTGGCGGGCGACACCGGCGCGGTTGCCGCACGACGGCGTGCACCACTCCTGGCGGGACGCCGCGGGGGCGGGCGGGGTGGCCCTTGAGGAATTGACCTGCCCGCACTGTCCTTGATCACGGTGACGCTGGAGGGGACGGCGGGCAGACGCCTGGACCAGGCGACCTTCACCGCCCCGATCTTCGGCAGGTTGAGGCGTCCGCCGGGAGTGATCGACCAACGGGCGTTGGCGGTGAACCGGATCGTGGGCCGCTGGTCCTTCCGCGACTTCATCCGCGGCGCCTCGACCCTGGGGCCCTTACGGGTGCCTTTCCTCGAGGCGAAGAAGTTGCGGTAGGCGGCCTCGGCGTCGCGCAAAGACTGCTGGAGCACCACCGCGGACACCTCCCCAGCCAGGCCCGCTCCGGACGGTGCTTCGCCTCGGTGACCAGAGCCCGAGACAGCAGGCCCAGCGAGGGGTACGGCCGGCCGTTGGCATGGGCGTCGCGGCGGGCACGCACAGCGTCGTTGTAGACGACGCGGGCGCACCCGAACGCCCGCGCCGGCGCACGGACCTGGCCGGGCTCCGGGTACAGGCGAAAGCCGTACCGGAGCTGCATGCCACTGATCGTACGAGCGAGCCCCGCACGCACACATCGGGAACATCCGTTCCCCGCCTCACCCGGCCCGGGGCTGAGTACGCTGGGAGCCAGTGCGCCCGAGACCGTTCGGGGCGTGCGGCTGATCGGGATCACTCCCGCTCAGTTCCAAAGGAACGGTGGGCGAGCCGCACGCGATGACGCTGTCCAAGGCGGGCGCCGACGGGAATCCGACGGCTCGCACTGGTCCTCAAGGGGCTCTGCCCGACGGGAGTTGCTGTGGCCGTGCCCCGGCAAGGCGTACTCGACCACTGGCGCGCCGACCTGGACGAAGTACCTGATGAAGTGTGGCAGCACCCCGCACCGGAGATCCTGCTGCTGCCGGAGAACAGGCTCACCCAGGTACCGGCCCGCATCGGCACGCTCACCACGCTGCACACCCTGGATCTCGGACACAACCGCCTCACCGAGGTCCCCGACGAGCTGGGGGACCTGACGGGGCTCGCGCGTTTCCTCTATCTGCACGACAACCGGCTCACCGCACTCCCCGAGTCGCTGGGCCGACTGACCCGGCTGGCCTACCTCAACGTCGGCGAGAACCGCCTCACGGCTCTGCCGGAGTCGCTGGGTGCGATGACGGGCCTGGTGGAGCTGCGCGCCCAGCACAATCGGCTCACCCGGCTGCCCGCCTCGCTCGGCGCACTGGCCTCGCTGCGCGAGCTGTGGCTGCGCGGCAATCGGCTCACGGCGCTCCCCGACTCCGTACGGAATCTGCGCGAACTGCGCGAACTGGAGCTGCGCGAGAACGAGTTCGCCGAGATTCCCGAGGCGCTGCGCGGGCTGCCGTTGCTGCGGCGGCTCGATCTACGGTCCAACCGGCTCGGCGAACTGCCGCCCTGGGTGGCGGAGTTGCCGTCCTTGGAGAAGCTGGATCTGCGGTGGAACGACATCGAGGCCCCGCCCGGGGTGTGGCGGGACCTCGAAGGGCGCGGGTGTGTGGTGCTGCGGTGAGGAGGGTCAGTCCGCCGGGCCGGCCGCCGGCACCACGGCCACCGGGCTCGCCGCGTGCAGCAGTACCGCCTGCGTGACCGAGCCGATCATGCGCATGGGTGCGAGCATGCGTCGGCGGTGGCGGCCCACCACCACGAGTTCGGCGCCCTTGGAGGCCGCGACCAGGCGGCCGGCGGCGTCGCCCGGCAGCACGTCCACCTCGACACGGACCTCGGGGTGCCGCTCGCGATACGGGGCCACGAAGCCGTCGGCCAGCGTCCGGATACCGGTCTCGACGGCCTCCTGGTCGGCGGCCGAGGGCGGGACGAAGTCGCCGGGGCCGGCCCACATCTGGAGCGGCCACGGATACGCGGCGACCACCTGCACCCGGGCCCCACGGCGGGCGGCCTCGGCGCACGCGAAGGCGAGGCTCGCCTCGTCGGGGCTGTCGACGTGCAGCCCCACCACCACGCGCGGACCCGGCTCGGCGGGGCCGTTCTCGTGCACCTCGCGTCCGGGGCGGGGCACCACGACGACGGGGCACTTCGCTTCCCGTGCCACGGCCATCCCGTTCGAGCCCAGGAGCAGACTCGCGAATCCACCCCGGCCGCGGGAGCCGAGCACCATCAGCTGGGCGGTGGAGCCGAGTTCGGGCAGCACCTCGGCCGGTGCGCCCTCCGGGGCGAGATACTCCGTCACCGGCCGGTCGGCCCGGCCCTCCAGGTGGCTGCGCACCTGATGCAGGACCGGGTCCTCCTCCGGCTCCGGCGGCCCTGCGGTCAGTACCTCGGGCTGGGCCCAGGACGCGTACTGCCGCACATGGACCACACGCAACGGCGCCTCACGCATCCGAGCGGCGTCGAGGGCCCACTCCAGCGCGCGCAAGCTGTCGTCGGAACCGTCGACCGCCGCGATGACGGGCAGGGTGCTCATGAATTCCTCGCCTCCGGAACGCCGGCTTCTGCTTCCCGGGGCCAGCCTCGCTCAGGCGTGGCTCCGGGACGTGGCCGAAGGTCGCGTGTCCGGAAAGAGAGGGTGAAAACACACTGTCGCGTGTGTGCCCGTCAGGTGAGGTCGAACTCCCCCTCCCGTGCCCCCGACACGAAAGCGCCCCACTCCGCGGGTGTGAAGATCAGGGAGGGGCCTTCGGGGCGGCCACTGTTGCGCATCGCGATGAAACCCTCGACAAAGGCGATCTGGACATCCCCAAGCCCGCGGCTGCTGGAGTGCCAGTCGGCTTTGCTGAGGTCAAGTTCCGGCTTGTCCCAGCCTGCGAGCGGGTGCTGCTGGATGGTGCTCTCAGCCACGTCCGTGCTCCTCCCGGTTCGTCGTCCGCCGCCAGCCTAGCGATCGGTTCCGGCGGCGGACAGGCCGCGGAAGAGGGTTGCCGCCATGTCTTGATCACAGAGCCGGTCTCCCCTTGGTCATGTCGTGCTCAGGAGGTGGGCGGCTCCGCTCCGACCAGCCACATCGAGAAGAACTGCGAGCCACCGCCGTAGGCGTGCCCGAGTGCCCTGCGTGCCCCTTCGACCTGGTGTTCCCCTGCCTGCCCGCGTACCTGAAGGGCCGCTTCCGCGAAGCGGATCATGCCTGAGGCTCCGATCGGATTGGTGGACAGGACGCCACCGGACATGTTGACCGGCAGATCCCCGTCGAGTTCCGTCACACCGGACTCGGTGAGCTTCCAGCCCTCGCCCTCGGCGGCGAAGCCGAGGTTCTCCAGCCACATGGGTTCGTACCAGGAGAACGGCACGTACATCTCCACGGCGTCGATCTCCCGGCGCGGGTCCACGATCTGGGCCTGCCGGTACACGTCGGCCGCGCAGTCCTTGCCGGCCTGCGGGGACACCGCGTCCTTGCCCGCGAAGAGGGTCGGCTCGCTGCGCATCGCCCCACCGTGCATCCATGCGGGCGGCCGCGGCGAACGGGCCGCCCCCGCACGGTCGGTGAGCACCATCGCGCACGCGCCGTCCGACGACGGGCAGGTCTCGGAGTAGCGGATCGGGTCCCACAGCATGGGCGAGGCCTGCACCTTCTCCAGCGTGATGTCGTGCTCGTGCAGATGCGCGTACGGGTTCTTGAGCGCGTTGCGGCGGTCCTTGTACGCGACCAGGGAACCGACCGTGTCGGGGGCGCCGGTGCGCCGTATGTACGCGCGCACATGGGGCGCGAAGAAGCCGCCCGCGCCGGCCAGCAGCGGCTGCTGGAAGGGGATCGGCAGGGACAGGCCCCACATGGCGTTCGACTCGGACTGCTTCTCGTAGGCCAGGGTCAGTACGGTGCCGTGGACGCGGCCCGCGATCAGGTTCGAGGCGACGAGCGCGGTGGAGCCGCCGACGGAGCCCGCGGTGTGTACGCGCAGCATGGGTTTGCCGACCGCGCCGAGGGCGTCGGCGAGGTACAGCTCGGGCATCATGACGCCCTCGAAGAAGTCCGGCGCCTTGCCGATGACCACGGCGTCGATGTCGGCCCACGTCAACTCGGCGTCCGCCAGGGCCCGTCCGGCGGCCTCACGGACGAGGCCCGCGATCGAAACGTCCCGGCGGGCGGCGACGTGCTTGGTCTGGCCGATGCCGACGACGGCCACGGGCTCCTTGCTCATCGGGCGTCCCCTTCGAGTACGGCGACCAGATTCTGTTGCAGACAGGGTCCGGAGGTGGCGTGGGCGAGCGCGCGGTCGGACGCGCCGCGGTGGATACGGGCGGCGGCCTCGCCGATACGGATGAGCCCGGCGGCCATGATCGGGTTGGCGGCGAGCGCTCCCCCGGAGGGGTTGATCACGACGTCGCCGTCCAGCCGCAGGGCCTTGCGCAGGACCACCTCCTGGGAGGTGAAGGGCGCGTGCAACTCCGCGGTGTCGACGGGGCGTTCGAAGGCTCCGGCCTTCTCGGCGGCCAGTCGCGCGGACGGCGAGTCGGTCAGATCGCGCACGCCGAGGCCGTGCGCCTCGATGCGGTGGTCGATGCCGCGGATCCAGGCGGGCCGCTCGCACAGATCGCGGGCCCGCTCCCCCGCCGCGAGGATCACGGCGACGGCCCCGTCACCGATGGGCGGGCAGTCGCCGGTACGCAGCGGACGTACGGCGTACTCCCCCTGCGCCACCGAACCCCTCAGCTGGGCATGGGAGTTGGACCGGGCCGCGTCGCGGCTGCGCGAGGCCACCGCGGCGAGCGCGGGCTCGTCCGTGTCGCCCGCGTCGATGAGCGCCTGCGCCTGAAGAGCGGCCAGGGCCACGGAGTCCGGCCACAGGGGTGCCACGTAGTACGGGTCGAGCTGCCGGGTGAGTACGTCGCGTACGGAGCCGGGCGAGGACTTGCCGTAGGAGTACACGAGCGCGGTGTCGGCCTCCCCGGTGAGCAGCTTCGTCCAGGCCTCGTACAGCGCCCACGCCCCGTCCATCTCCACGTGCGACTCGGAGATCGGCGGCCAGGCGCCGACCCCGTCGAGCGCCATGGTGAAGGAGAAGGCGCGGCCCGCGAGATAGTCCGTGGATCCGGAGCAGGTGAAGTCGATGTCGCTGGCCCTCAGCCCGGTCCTGGCCAGGACTTCGTGCAGGACCGGCATGAGCATCTCCACCTCGGAGAGCTCGTCGGAGGTGCGCAGATGGTCGGTCTGCGCGAAGGCGACGACGGCGATCTCCCGCGCCCTGGCGGCTCCTTGTGCGTCCCCGGTCACAGCAGCTCCTTGTACGTCTCGTAGTCCGCGTCGGGCTCGCCGGTGGGCCGGTAGTGGTCGGGGTAGCGGCCCCCGGACGTCCACACCGGCTCGACGCGCAGGCCCATGCGCACCTGGTCGTAGGGGATGCCGCCGATGCGGCCGTGCAGGGCGAGGTCGGCGCCGTCGAGCGCGATGTGCCCGTAGACGTAGGGGACTTCGATGTCGAGGTTCTTGGCCTTGATGTTGACGATGCAGTACGTGGTGACGGTGCCGCCTGGTCCCACCTGGACCTGTTCCGATGTGGCCACCCCGCAGGTGGGACACGCGCCCCTCGGCGGCACGTACACCTTCCGGCAGGACGGGCACCGTTCGCCGACGATGCGCCGGTCGGCGAGTGCGTTGATGTAGCCGGACTGGGCGCGGCCGGGTGAGTAGGTGTAGTCGAGGCGGGCGGGGGCGACGATGCCGGTCACCATGTCGTCGAACTGTCCGTCGTGACGGGCGAGTTCGTGGCTGTCGGGGCTGTCGTACGGCTCGAAGCAGGCGATGTCGGTGATGGCGCCGGAGCGTTCCTCGGCCCAGCGGACCCGGACGCGCATGCCGGTGTGCACGACGTCCGGCCCGGGGGCGTCCAGGGCGTGCAGGAGTGCCGTGTCGGCCCCGTCGAGTTTCACCAGGACCCAGGCGAAGGGGGTGTCCAGGGGCTGGTCGCGGCGTGGGGCGTGGTTCCAGGCCCAGGTGGTGACGGTGCCGGTGGGAGCGACCTGCACGAGGTCGCGAAGATCTTCGGAGGTGACGGGGTCGTACTCGACGGGCGGGACCAGGGTCCTGCCGTCACTGGTCTTCACACCGAGGACGACGCGCTCGCGCAGCCCGGTGAGGAAGGCGCTCTGGACGGGGCCGAGAGAACGGGTGAACGGGAATTCGACGACCAGGGGAGCTTTGAGGACTTCGGGCACGGGATCTCCTCGCGAGGCTATGAGATGTGCCCCGTAAGGGGCGCGGGGCTGTGACACCATGCGGCTGCGACCAGCGCCCCTAAGGGGCGCGGGGAACTGCGCGACCAGCCACAACGGACCCGCAGCTTCAAACCGGCCTACCAGCGGAGCTACTCGCGGCGATACACCGGCGGTCGCTTCTCGGCAAAGGCACGCGATCCCTCCTTGGCATCAGCCGTATCGAAGATCGGCCACCCCCGCTTCAGCTCGGCGGCGAGCCCATCCGCCTCGGTCATCTCGGCGGTCTCGTACACGGACGCCTTGACGGCCTCGACGGCGAGCGGCCCGCAGGCGTTGATCTGCTCGGCGATGGCGAGGGCCTTCTCCAGGGCCGTTCCGTCGGGGACCACGTGACCGATCAGGCCGATGTCGGCCGCCTCCTGAGCTGAGTACGGACGGCCGGTGAGCAGCATCTCCAGGGCGTTCGTCCGCGGAATCTGCCGCTGGAGGCGCACCGTCGAGCCACCGATCGGGAACAGACCGCGCTTCACCTCGAAGAGCCCGAAGGTGGCCGACTCCCCCGCGACCCGGATGTCGGTCCCCTGGAGCATCTCGGTACCGCCGGCCACGCAGTGCCCCTCGACGGCGGCGATCACGGGTTTGCGCGGCCGGTGGTGACGGAGCATCGCCTTCCAGTGCAGATCGGGGTCGGCTTTGAGCCGGTCCCGGTACTGCTGGCCCTCCATCCCCTGGCCGGCCAGCGCCTTGAGGTCCATGCCCGCGCAGAACACGCCGCCCGCTCCGGTGAACACGATCGAGCGGATCGCGTCGTCCTCGTCGGCCTCGACCCAGCCGTCGTACAGGCCGACCAGCATCGGCAGCGAGAGCGCGTTCTTGGCCTCGGGCCTGTTGAGCGTGAGCACCAGTGTGGCGCCTTCGCGCTGCACGGTGAGGTGTTCCGTCCCACCCATTGCGGTCCTCCTGTCGCCGGGACGAGAACAGGTTGCAGGAGGCGCGGGGGCAGTTCAAGAGTTTTCTGACACGTAGTCAGATTTCTTGTGCGCGGGCCCTTCACAGTTGTGTCGGCCTTTGCTCTGATGACCGTCGAACCGATGGATGCCAGGCACGCCCGGGGTCAGGAGGAGCGGTGGAGTACAACCTTGCCGACCTGTTCGAGTCGGTCGTCGACGTGGTTCCCGACCGCGAGGCGCTGGTCTTCATCGACCAACCCGGCACCGGCGCGGAGCGCCGTCTCACGTACGCCGAGCTGGACGCGGCGGCCAACCGCATGGCACACCACCTGATCGACAGCGGTGTACATCCCGGCGAGCATCTCGGGCTGCACCTCTACAACGGCATCGAGTACCTCCAGACCGTCCTCGGCTGTCTGAAGGCACGGATCGTCCCCGTCAACGTCAACTATCGGTATGTGGAAGAGGAGTTGGTCTACCTCTACCGGGACGCCGATCTGGTGGCCCTGGTCTTCGACGCGGAGTTCACCGAGCGGGTGGCGGGGGCGCTGCCCCAGACGGAGAAGTTACGGCACCTGGTGCGTGTGGGGACCCCCGCGCCGGGCGCTCCCGAGGTGTCCGCCGTGGACTTCGCGGAGGCGGAGGCGTCCGGATCCGCGGAGCGGGGCTTCGCGCCACGCTCGGCCGACGACCAGTTCATCATCTACACCGGCGGCACGACCGGTATGCCCAAGGGCGTGATGTGGCGTCAGGAGGACCTGTTCTTCTCGGGGCTGGGAGGCGGCGCCCCGACCGGTGAACCGGTGAAGAAGCCGGAGGAGCTCGCCGAGCGCGTAGCGGCCGGCGGCGACGGGATCACCTTCTTCCCCGCAGCCCCGCTGATGCACGGCACCTCGACGCTGACCGCCTTCATCGGCTTCAACTTCGGCCAACGCGTCGTCCTTCACCGCAAGTTCGTGCCGGAGGAGGCCCTGCGCACCATCGAGAAGGAGCGGGTCACCAGTGTGTCGCTGGTCGGCGACGCGATGCTGCGGCCACTGATCGACGCACTGAGCGGCCCGATGAAGGATACGGACTGCTCCTCGATGTTCAGCGTCTCGTCCTCCGGCGCGATCATGTCGGAGACGGTGCGCGCACAGTTCCAGGCGCTCGTACCGAACGTCATGCTGCTCAACAACTTCGGCTCCTCGGAGTCCGGCTTCAACGGCACGGCCACGGAGGACTCGGGCCCCGACCGCGGTTTCCGGGTACGCGTCAACTCCCGTACACAGGTGGTCGATCCCGCGACTCACGAGCCCGTCGCCGTCGGCGAACCCGGCCGGATCGCCCAACGCGGCCACGTGCCGCTCGGCTACTACAACGACCCGAGGAAAACCGCCGAGACCTTCTTCCAGAAGGACGGTGAGCGGTGGGTGCTGCTCGGCGACATGGCGACCGTCGACGAGGAGGGCATCGTCACCGTGCTCGGGCGTGGCTCGCAGTGCATCAACACCGGCGGCGAAAAAGTGTATCCGGAGGAGGTCGAGCAGGCGCTCAAGTCCCACCCCGACGTCTACGACGCGCTGGTGGCCGGTGTGCCGGACGTGAAGTGGGGCAACCACGTGGCCGCGGTGGTGCAGCTGCGCGACGGGGCGGGTCGGCCGTCCCTGGACGACATCCAGACCCACTGCCGCACACGTCTCGCGGGCTACAAGATCCCGCGCCAGCTGGTGATCACGGACTCCATTCAGCGATCCCCGAGCGGCAAGGCGGATTATCGGTGGGCCCGCTCGGTGGCAGTCGCAGCGGATCACTGAGTCCGCGGATCGCTGAGTCCGCGGATCACTGAGTCCGCGGATCACTGAGTTCGCGCGTCGGCCGTCATGAGGTGCCCCACGCCACCTGCCTCACCGAGCCACCCCCATGCTGTATGTCTTGACGACCGCCCGAGCCCCTGGATTACTGATCCAGAGCACCTCGACCGAATGATCGGTCGCCCGGATTGGTGCGGTTGGCGAGGGAGAAGTACGTATGGCGGGTGCGGCTGATCTGCTGGACGCGGGGGAACGGCTCGACGCGGAGGAGCTGCGGGCCCTGCAGCTGGAGCGGCTGCGGGCGTCGCTGCGGCACGCGTACGAGAAGGTGCCGTTCTACCGGGAGTCCTTCGACAAGGCCGGTGTACGCCCCGAGGACTGCCGCACCCTCGCCGACCTGGCCGGATTCCCCTTCACCACCAAGGCGGACCTGCGCCAGAACTATCCGTACGGGATGTTCGCCGTGCCCCAGGACCGGATCCGGCGCATCCACGCGTCGAGCGGCACCACCGGGCGCCCCACCGTCGTCGGCTATACCGAAGGTGACCTGTCCCTGTGGTCGGACATGGTCGCCCGCTCGATCCGGGCGGCGGGCGGCCGTCCGGGTGACAAGGTCCATGTGGCGTACGGCTACGGGCTGTTCACCGGTGGGCTCGGCGCGCACTACGGAGCCGAGCGACTGGGCTGCACCGTGATCCCGGCGTCCGGCGGCATGACGGCCCGCCAGGTCACACTGATCCAGGACCTGAAGCCCGAGATCATCATGCTGACCCCGTCCTACATGCTGACGCTGCTCGACGAGTTCGAGCGGCAGGGTGTCGATCCGCGCGGGACCTCGCTGCGCGTCGGCATCTTCGGTGCGGAGCCGTGGACCGAGGAGATGCGGCGGGAGATCGAGGAGCGGTTCGCGATCGACGCGGTCGACATATACGGACTGTCGGAGGTGATCGGGCCGGGCGTCGCCCAGGAGTGCGTGGAGACGAAGGACGGGCTCCACATCTGGGAGGACCACTTCTATCCGGAGGTCGTCGATCCGATCACGGGCGAGGTACTGCCGGACGGCGAGGAGGGCGAGCTGGTCTTCACCTCGCTCACCAAGGAGGCCATGCCCGTGATCCGTTACCGGACCCGGGATCTGACGCGTCTGCTGCCCGGCACGGCGCGCGTCTTCCGCCGAATGGAGAAGGTCACCGGCCGCAGCGACGACATGGTCATCCTGCGCGGTGTGAACCTCTTCCCCACCCAGATCGAGGAGATCGTCCTGCGCACTCCGGGCGTCGCCCCGCACTTCCAGCTGCGGCTGACCCGCGAGGGCCGCCTCGACGCGCTCACCGTGCGCGCCGAGGCCCGCACCCATGCGACCCCGGAGACGCGCGACACGGCCGCGCGCGCCATCGCGGCGGCCGTGAAGGACGGCATCGGCGTCTCGGTCGACGTCGAGATCGTCGAACCGGAGTCGCTGGAGCGGTCGGTGGGGAAGATCAAGCGGATCGTGGACCTGCGCCCGCGCCAGCCTGGTTCCGCCCCTTGAACTCAGCCTTTTGGAGACCTACTTGGAGGGCTTGGGCTGTGAGCCGTAGGCCGTCAGGAAGCGGTCGCGGAAGGAGTCCATCCGCCAGACCGGCGCCTTCGGGTCGGGTTCGAGGCCGTCGGTCCAGTTCCAGCTGTCGATCTTGTCCAGTACGGACTTGTCGCGGGCGACGATCGAGACCGGCACGTCCCGGCTGGCGTTGTTGCCGCTGACCTTGGCCATGGGCTGGTGGTCACCGAGGAAGACGAGCACGGTGTTCTTCTTGCCGTGCTTCACCAGGTAGTCGATGAGGCTGGTCACGGAGTACTGGATGGACTTGCCGTACTCCTCCTTCGCCTTGTCGGAGTCGTAGAACACGTCGGCGGGGTCCTTGCCGGCCTTCGCGATGTCCTTGTAGACCGAGCCGTCGCCGACCTGGTCATCGGGGATCGTCTTGGGGATGGGCGCCCAGGGCTGGTGGCTGGAGGTCAGGACGATCTCCGACATCAGCGGCTTGTCGTGCTTCTTGCCGTGTTCCAGCTGCTCGAAGGCCTTCAGCGCGTACTGGTCGGGCATGGTCGACCAGCTGAACTTGGGCCCCCGGTAGCCGAGTTCCCGGGAGTCGTAGACGTGGTCGAGGCCGTAGAACTTGCCCTCCGGCCAGTTCTTCTGGATGCCCGGCATGATGCCCACCGTGCGCCAGGCGCCGGTGCGCTTGAAGGCGCCGGTGACGGTCAGGTGCTCGCCCGCGGTGACGGTGCGGTAGCGGTTCTGGTTGTTGATCCACAGGCCCGACAGGAAGGTGGAGTGGCCGAGCCAGCTGCTTCCGCCGTACGTCGCCGAGGTGAGCCAGCCGCTCTTCGCGGCGAACCCGGCCTTGCGCAGCTCCTCGTTCTTGGCCGTGAGGGTCGCGTCGACGCCCGGCGCGATGTCCGGGTCCTCGACCGCGCTGCGGCCGTAGCTCTCGATGAAGGTGAAGATGACGTCCTTGCCGCGCAGCCCGGTGAGCAGCTGGTCGCCCGGGGTGTTGCCGAAGGCGTCCTTCTTGGCCTCCTTGGCGAACGCCGCCTCGTCCCTGAGGGTCGCCCGCACCCGGTCCATGCGGTCCTGGACGAGGGCGACCGTGCTGCGCGCCGCGAGCGGCGGACCGGTGAGCTGCAGGCCGAGAGCCGCGCAGGTGACCCAGACGGTCCCGATCGCCACCGTGGCACGGGTGGCCCTGTCGCGGTTGCGGGCCATGACGTTGCCCAGCCGGAGAACCGCCAGTGTCATCAGGGCGAGCACGGCGAGGATGAGGGCCACGACCCCGATCAGTACGCCGATGGTGCCCCCGCGGCCCATGGAGTCCTCGAGGTACGACTTCGCGTCGTCGAACAGGACCCAGTCGAGGACCACGTTGAATCCTCGTCCGAGGAACATGTAGAAACCGATGTCCAGGAGGTTCAGGACGGTCAGCAGGCCGAGACCCACGCCGGCGAGGACCGCCGCGACCAGGCGTGGCTTGCGGGGCAGGGCTATCAGGACACCGGCGCCGAGGACCGCTTCCACCGGTATGCGCATGAACACACCGGGCGAGAACCGGTCGATACGGGTCGGCATGAGGAGCGCGACGCACACGAGCGCGAGGGCCAGGACCGTGACCACCCACCCCACGTTGCGCGCCGCGACCGCGTGCCTTTCCCGCCAGCGGCGGTGGGCGGCGACGGGCTGTTCCGGGGCCGCCTCGGCGGGGGCGCCGCTCGCGGAGGCGGCCCCTCTCTTGGCGGTGTCCGGCTCGGCTTCGTCAGCGGTGGCCGGCTCGGCTTCCGCGGCGGCGACCGGCTCCGCATCCGCGGCGGCGACCGGCTCGGCTTCGTCAGCGGCGACCGGCTCGGCCTTCTCGGCGGTGCCTGTGTCGGCTTCGTCGGCGGTGGCTTCCTCAGCTTCTTCGGTGGTGGCCGGCTCGGCCGCGCTGTCGCCTTCCGAAGCCGTGGCCTTTTCGGCGGCGCTGTCGGATGCGGTGTCGTCAGGCGTGTCCGCGGGAGGGGTCTTTGGGGTCACGTCCTCCTCGGGAGTTGCCTGCTCCGTGTCCGGCAGATGAGGAGAGTTCGTGGTGCTCGACAACCCGAAGGTCCTTCCTTGCGAAACCCTGTGGTGACACGGCGGACCCGGCTCGGGGGTCCAGGCCGCCGATTACTGTACGGCCGGCAGGGGCCAACCGTTCAATCACCTGGGGCGATCGCCGGGCCGGGCTCGTTCCGGAACCTGTCCCTCAGCTCCCGCTTGAGAATCTTCCCGCTCGCGTTGCGCGGCAGCTCCGCCACGAACAGGACCCGCTTCGGCGCCTTGAAGTGGGCCAGCTTCTCACGCGCGTGGGCGAGCAGCTCGGCCTCCGTGACCTCACCCCGAGGGACGACCACCGCGGTCACCGCTTCGATCCACCGCTCGTCCGGCAACCCGATCACCGCGACCTCGGCCACCTCGGAATGTGTGTAGAGCGCGTCCTCGACCTGCCGCGAAGCGACCAGGACACCACCGGAGTTGATCACGTCCTTCACCCGGTCGACCACGGTGAAGTACCCCTCGGCATCGCGCACCGCGAGATCCCCGGAATGGAACCAGCCGTCCCGGAAAGCCTCAGCCGTCTCCTCGGGCTTGTCCCAGTAGCCCTCGCACAACTGCGGTGAGCGATAGACGATCTCGCCCTGCTCCCCGTCGGGCACATCCTTGCCGGACTCGTCCACGACCCGCGCCTCGACGAACATCACCGTGCGCCCGCAGGAATCCATCCGCCCCTTGTGCTCGTACGGCCCGAGGACCATCGACAGGGGGCCGATCTCGCTCTGGCCGAAACAGTTGTAGAACGCCAGCTTCGGCAGCCGCTCCTTCAAGCGTTCCAGTACGGGCACCGGCATGATCGACGCTCCGTAGTACGCCTTGCGCAGCCCGCTCAGATCGCGGGTCGCGAAGTCGTCGCGGTTCGACAGGCCGATCCACACGGTCGGCGGAGCGAACAGGCTGTCCGCGCGACCGGTCTCGACGAGGTCGAAGATCCGCTCGGCGTCAGGTGCGTCGAGAATGACGTTCTCGGCGCCCACCGCGAGATACGGCAGCAGAAAGACATGCATCTGCGCCGAGTGGTACAGCGGCAGCGAGTGCACGGGCCGGTCGCCCGCCTGCAGGTCGAGAGCGGTGATCGCGCTCAGGTACTCGTGCACCAGGGCGCGGTGCGTCATCATCGCGCCCTTGGGGAGGGCGGTCGTGCCCGACGTGTAGAGCAGTTGCGTCAGGTCGTCCCCGCGCGGCTCCTCTCCGTCGTACGGAGCCGTCGTGGCGAGTCGCGCGAGCAGCGAGTCGTCGGCGTCACGTAGCGGCAACACCCGTACACCGTCGGGGAGGTGACCCGCGAGGTCCGGGTCCGCCAGGACGAGCCCGCTGCCGGACTGACCGACGATGTACGACAGATCGTCACCGGTCAGGTTCTGGTTGACCGGGACGTGCACCAGACCGGCGCGCGCACAGGCCAGGAAGGCGATCAGGTACGCGTCGGAGTTGTGGCCGTAGGCGCCGACCCGGTCGCCGGGGACGAGCCCCGTGTCGCGCAGCACCTGCGCGGCCCGGGAGACGGCATCGTCCAGTTCCGCGTAGGTCCAGGACCGTTCGCCGTAGTGGACGGCGACGCGGGCCGGGGTCCGCCGGGCGCTGCGCCGCACCACCCCGTCGACCGTCACACTGCGTCCGGCCTCCACCGTCATGCCCCACTCCTTCGTCGCGCTGCCCTGGCGTGATCCTCGTGCGGCGGCGCGAGCGGGGTCAAGCAGCGGGCGCGTGTGGCGCGAAACGGATCAACCTCGGCGAAGCTCGAACGCGCACACGCACAACCGGACATACCTGTTGTTACGCTCAACCGCCCTTTCTCTCAAGGATGTTGGGAGTCACGATGCGCACCCGCCTGAGACAGCTCGTCGTCACAGCCGCCGTCCTGTTCACCGCCGCGGCGTCTTTGCCGGCCTCCGCCGCCGATGATCAGGACCGTCGGGAACGCCCCTCCCAGGGCGGCCTCTCCGCGGTCATCCGCTACACCGAGTACGGCATTCCGCACATCCTCGCGAAGAACTACGCCGATCTCGGTTTCGGCGAGGGCTGGGCGCAGGCCGCCGACCAGGTGTGCACGCTCGCCGACGGCTTCGTGACACTGCGCGGTGAACGTTCGCGCTTCTTCGGGCCCGACGCGGCTCCCGACGGCTCGCTCTCCTCGGCCACCAAGAACCTCACCAGCGACCTCTACTTCCGAGGGGTACGGGACGCCCGCACGGTGGAGAAGCTGCTCGCCGAGCCGGCGCCCCTGGGCCCGAGCCGCCAGGTGAAGGACCTGATGCGCGGCTGGGCGGCCGGTTACAACGCCTGGCTGAAGCAGAACCGCATCACGGATCCCGCCTGTGAGGGTGCCGCCTGGGTCCGGCCCGTCACCACGCTCGACGTGGCCGCCCGCGGTTACGCCATCGCCGTGCTCGGCGGCGAAGGTCGCTTGATCGACACGGTCGCGACCGCGCAGCCGCCCACCGGATCCGCGACGGCCACCCCCACACCGGACACCCCGGGCACCCCGAACGCGAAGGCCGCCGCCCGGGCCGCACGCGAGCTGTTCGCAGACGCCGACATGGGCTCCAACGCGGTCGCCTTCAACGGCGGCACGACCGCGAACGGCCGCGGTCTGCTGCTCGGCAACCCGCACTACCCGTGGCAGGGCGGTCGCCGGTTCTGGCAGTCTCAGCAGACGATCCCCGGCGAACTCAACGTCTCCGGCGGCTCCCTGCTCGGCCTGCCGACCGTGTCCATCGGATACAACGCGCACGTGGCGTGGAGCCACACCGTCTCGACCGGCGTCCCGGCCAACCTCCATCAGCTGACGCTGGATCCGGCCGATCCGACGACGTACCTCGTGGACGGCAGGCCGGAGCGCATGACGAAGCGGACCGTGACCGTCGCGGTGAAGGACGGCGCCCCGGTGACCCGGCCCCAATGGTGGACCCGCTACGGCCCGGTCGTCACCTCCCTCGGCAGCCAGCTCCCCCTGCCGTGGACCACCACGACGGCGTACGCGCTCAACGATCCCAACGCCGAGAACATGCGCTTCAACGACACCTCGCTCGGCTTCGGCAAGGCACGCGACACGGCCGGCATCCTCAAGTCCCTTGCCCGGCACCAGGGGATCCCCTGGGTGAACACCATCGCCGCCGACTCCTCGGGGCACTCCCTCTTCACCCAGTCGCAGGTACTCCCCCGGATCACCGACGAGTTGGCGGCGCGCTGCTCGACGGCGCTCGGCAGGACCACGTATCCGGCATCCGGGATGGCGATCCTCGACGGCTCGCGCGGTGACTGCGCACTCGGCCGCGACCCCGACGCCCTACGTCCGGGGATCTTCGGACCGGAGAGGATGCCGACGCTCAAGGACGCGCCGTACGCGGAGAACTCCAACGGCACGCCGTGGCTGACCAACGCGGACCGGCCGATCACCGGGTACGAGCGGATCTTCGGCACGGTCGGCACGCCGCTCGGGATGCGGACCCGCGGCGCGATCGAGGACGTGGCGGCGATGGCCGCGAAGGGCGATCTGACCGTACGGGACCTGGAGCGGCAGCAGTTCGCGAACCGGGTGCCCGCGGGTGATCTCACCGCCGAGGACGCGTCACGGGCCTGTGCCGCGCTGCCGGGAGGTACGGCAACGGGCAGTGACGGGAAGGCCGTTGACGTGTCCGAGGCCTGCGGTGCACTCAAGGCGTGGGACCGCTCCATGGACACCGACAGCCGGGGCGCACTCCTCTTCGACCGGTTCTGGCGCAAGCTGACCGCGACGGTCCCGGAAGCCCAGTTGTGGAAGGTGCCGTTCTCCGCGGCGGACCCGGTGCGCACCCCGAACACGCTCAACACGGACGCGCCCGGATTCGCCAGGGCCCTCGCCGACACCGTGACCGAACTGCGTACGGCCGGGATCGCCCTGGACGCGAAGGCGGCCGCGCACCAGTTCGTCGTACGCGGCGGTCAGCGCATCCCCGTCCCGGGCGGCACGGAGTCACTCGGCGTCTGGAACAAGATCGAGCCGGTGTGGGACACGGCGGCCGGCGGCTACACGGAGATCACCATGGGCTCCAGCCACATCCAGGCCGTCGGCTGGGACGGCGGACGCTGTCCAGTGGCTCGCACGCTCCTCACCTACTCCCAGTCGTCGAATCCCGGCTCGCCGCACTTCGCCGACCAGACGCGGCTGTTCTCGGCCGAGAAATGGGTGAAGTCCCGCTTCTGCGAGAAGGACATCCTCACCTCGCCGGCCCTGAAGGTGGTGCGGGTGCACGGGTGACTCGCAGCCGTATGGGTTCGGGGTTGTAGATGCCCGGGGCGAAGCGCTCCACCGCGGCCACGATCGCGTCGTGGTGGGCGCGCCGCCGGGCCGGGCGCAGGGTGTCGCCGAGGGAGTAGTAGGGCAGATAAGAGGCGCGGTCGGGCACGGGTCGCTTCCCGGGGACCTCGGCGCCCGGGCGCACCCGTAGCACCAGAACATTCCGGTTCCGGGTGAACTGCACCGCTTCCAGGGCCGCCCAAGGCGCGATCACGACACCGGACCGCCCCTCCTTGGCGAGGCCCCGCTCGTCGATCCGCAGCGCGGGCCAGGCCCAAGCGCGCGGCAACAGCGGCGTGATGAGGACGCCGCACAGCACCGGCATTGTCAGATAGCCGGCCACACCGGGACTGCGGAAGATGTCCATGTCACTGCCTGCCATCAGGACAGCCACCACGAAGATCATCACGACCTCCAGCACCAGGACTCCGGCGATGACCGCGAGGACGACGCCCACCTGCCCCAGCAGCCGTCGCCCCCGTTCAGCGGGCAGCAGCAGCCCGTCGGCCGGTATCGATCCGTCGGCCGCGTCCATGGTGTGTCCCCTTCCGGTCCCCGCTGTTGCATCCCCGCTGTTGCTCTCCGCAGCAGCGTAGGGGGTCCGGATCTTGGTGCGTGCACCCGGACCTACCGTTTGCCCAGGTCCGCCCCCGGTAGAAGACTGGCACATGTCAGAAGTTTCGGATGTGTGCGCGGCTTCTGGGAGGCATCATGTTCATACGCACGGTTTACGCGACCGGCGATCCGGCAAACATCGACACGGCCATCGAGGCAGTCAGCACTGAAGGCCGGGAACTGCTCGAGCAGCAGCCAGGATTCCGCGGCCTCGGGCTCTTCGTGGACCGGGACCTCGGAAAACTGCTGGCGGTCAGCTGGTGGGAGTCGGAGGAGGCCCGGAGGAACAGCGACGAGGCAACGCGCGAGCGGCGGACGGCGATCCTGGAGCGGTTCGCGGCGTCGACGGCGATCGACAATTTCGAAGCGGTGGTCTTCCACCCGGTCCGGCAGCCGGAGGCGGGAGCGGGGCTGCGGATCACCAGGGTGGAGTTCGACCCCTCGGACGCGGATCTGTTCACCGAGACGTTCCGGGCGACGGTGATCCCCAGGCTCGAAACGCTCCCAGGACTGGCCAGGGCGTCCCTGCTCATCGACCGGGACCGGGGACGCGGGCTGGTCGGCGCCCTGTTCACCGACCGCGAGTCACTTGCCGCGTCCCGTGCGGGCCAGGCGGCGGCCAGGCATGAGGCGGCCGCCAAGGCACATGTCACCGTGACCGGGCTGGAGGAGTTCGAGGTCATCTTCGCCGACGTGCGCGGCACCTGAGGCGACGGGCGTTCCCGGCGAGGAAGCCGGCCCGCTCGCGGAGCGGATGCTAGACCGGGCGGGTGTGCCCCTCCCAATACGGCTCCCGCAACCGGCGCTTGTACAGCTTTCCGTTGGGATCGCGTGGCATCGTCTCGATGAAGTCGACGCTCTTGGGACGCTTGTATCCGGCCAGTTGCCGTTCGCAATGGGCGAGGATCTCGGCGGCCAGCGCCGCGCCGGGTTCACCACCGGGGGCGGGCTCGACGACGGCCTTGACCTCCTCGCCCCAGTCGTCGTGCGGGATGCCGAACGCGGCGGCGTCGGCGACGGCGGGGTGCGTGAGCAGGGCGGCCTCGATCTCGGCCGGGTAGATGTTCACGCCGCCCGAGATGATCAGGTCGATCTTGCGGTCGCGGAGGAAGAGGTAGCCGTCCTCGTCGAGACAGCCCAGGTCGCCGACGGTGAAGAAGTCGCCGATGCGGTTCTTCCGCGTCTTGGTCTCGTCCTTGTGGTACGAGAATCCGCCGGTGGTCATCTTCATGTAGACGGTGCCCAGTTCACCCGGCGGCAGCCGGTTTCCCTCGTCGTCGAAGACCGCCAGCTCGCTGATGGGCCAGGCCTTGCCGACCGTGCCGGGCTTCTTCAGCCAGTCCTCGGCCGTCGCGAAGGCACCGCCGCCCTCGCTGGCCGCGTAGTACTCCTCCACACAGGTGCCCCACCACTCGATCATGGCTCGTTTCACATGGTCGGGGCAGGGGGCGGCGCCGTGGATGGCGTGCCGCATGGACGAGACGTCGTACCGGGCCCGCACCTCGTCAGGCAGCGCCAGCAGGCGGTGGAACTGGGTCGGGACCATGTGCGTGTGGGTGCACCGGTGGGCGTCGATGAGGCGGAGCATCTCCTCGGGCGTCCACTTGTCCATCAGCACCAGTTGGTGGCCGATGTGCAGGGACGCGCCCGCGAACTGGAGCACGGCCGTGTGGTAGAGCGGTGAGCAGACGAGATGCACGTTGTCGTCGAACGGTTTGATCCCGAAGATGCCGAGGAAGCCGCCGAGATACGACTCCTCTGGGAGCTTGCCGGGCAGCGGGCGCCGGATGCCGCGCGGGCGGCCCGTGGTGCCCGAGGTGTAGTTCATGACCCAGCCGAGGGTGCGGTCGGCGGGCGCCGACTCGGGCTGGCCGTCGAGGAGTTCGGCGTACGGCCTGAAGCCCTCGACCGCGCCGACCGCGTACCGCCGGCTCTTCGGCAGCTTCGCCTCGTCGGCGGCGTGACGTGCGGCGTCGGCGAACCGCTCGTGCGCGACCAGCACTTTGGCACCCGAGTCGGAGACGATCCAGGCGATCTCGGGTCCGACGAGGTGGTGGTTGACCGGGACGAGGTAGAGGCCGGCCTGTGCGGCGGCGAGGTACGCGGTGAAGAACTCGACACTGTTGGGCAGCACGACCGCGAAGGCGTCGCCGCGTTCGAGCCCGGCCGCGCGCAGCCCGTGCACCAGCCGGTTGGCTTCGGCGTGCAACCGTCCGGCGGTCCACTTCTCGCCATCGGGGGCGATCAGGACCGTACGCCCGGGTTCGGCGGCGGCCTGGGCCCAGAAGCCGTTGGAGGAACCGTTCGGAGAACCGCCCGGGGCCTGACTCATGCCTCGCTCCTTCCCGCGATGCGGTTGATTCGGTCGACCGCCTTCTCGAATCCGCGCGTGAGATCGTCGAAGACGGCCTGGACGCTGCGCTCACTGTTCATCCGGCCGACGATCTGCCCGACGGGCGTCCCGAGCAGCGGCTCCACCTCGTACTTCTGGATCCGCGAGACCGCCTCCGCGACCAGCAGCCCCTGCAGTGGCATGGGGAGCGTGCCCGGTCCGTTCGGGTCGTCCCATGCGTCGGTCCATTCGGTACGCAGCTGCCGTGCGGGCTTGCCGGTCAGCGCGCGGGAACGGACCGTGTCGCCGGATCCGGCGGCGAGGAGCTTCTGCGTCAGGGCACGCGAGTGCATCTCGGCCTCGGTGGTGGTCAGCCACAGGGAGCCGAGCCACACGCCCTGAGCGCCGAGGGCGAGTGCGGCGGCGACCTGCTGTCCGCTGCCGATACCGCCCGCCGCCAGCACGGGCAACGGATCGACGGCGTCGACGACTTCGGGTGTGAGCACCATGGAGGCAATCTCACCGGTGTGGCCGCCCGCCTCGTAGCCCTGGGCGACGACGATGTCGATGCCCGCCTCGGCGTGCTTGCGGGCGTGCCGGGCGCTGCCCGCGAGCGCGGCGACGAGCACGCCTTGGTCGTGGGCGCGCGCGATGACATCGGCGGGCGGTGAACCGAGCGCGTTGGCCAGGAGTTTGACCGGATAGTCGAAGGCCACGTCCAGCTGGCTGCGGGCCACCTGCTCCATCCAGCCCGTGATACGCCAGCCGGAGGCCTCGCCCTCGGCGAGTTCCGGTACGCCGTACTGGGCCAAGGTGTCCTTGACATACTGCCGGTGTCCCTCGGGGATCATCGCCTCGACGTCGGCCTCGGTGACACCCTCCACCTTCTTGGCGGGCATGACGACGTCCAGGCCGTAGGGCTTGCCGTCGACGTGTTTCTCGACCCAGTCGAGGTCGCGTTTGAGGTCGTCGGGGGCGGTGTAGCGGACCGCGCCGAGCACACCGAATCCGCCGGCCCGGCTGATGGCCGCGGCGACGGCGGGGAACGGCGTGAAGCCGAAGATGGCGTGCTCGACTCCCAGTGTGTTGCTCAGCTCCGTCTGCATGGCCGCAGGATGCCGCAGTCCTCCGGACGAGGGAAGCCCTTTTCTGATGCTCCGTCAGATTTCTCGGAGGGGCGCACCTCCCTCCCCAGCCGTCTTCCGCAGTCTTGACACACCCCACACCCGAAACAAAAGCTTCACTCCGCAAGTCGAACCCCGAAAGATACTTTCAGGCGGCGCTACGGGAGGCTCCTCGATGACCGAAGACACAGAGGACAGAGCGAACGGCGGGCTGACGCGTCGCCAGTTAGTCGGCAAGACTCTGGCACTGGGCGGTGCCCTGGCCCTCGTACCGTTTCCGGCGGGTCCCGCCACGGCCGCGCAGCACCACGGCCGGCCCACCCTGCGGCGCGGATCCGCAGAGCGCGCGGGTTTGCTCGCCGGGCACCTGCGGCAACTCGTCGCCGACGCCGAGAAGTTCCTCGGCCCCTCCCCCAAGTACCCCTGGTACGCGGGCGCCGTACTGCTCGCCGGACGCGGCGGCACGGTCGCCCTGCATCAGCCGATCGGCACGGCGGTGCGCTACTCGGCGTACGACGAGAAGACCGACACCGGCGTGGAGTTCACGGCCGATCAGCAGATCCCCATGGCCGAGGACACGGTCTTCGACCTCGCGTCCGTCTCGAAGCTGTTCACCTCGATCCTGGCCGTGCAGCAGATCGAGCGCGGCACGCTGGAGCTGGAGGCGAAGGTCGCCTCGTACCTGCCGGACTTCGGGAGCGCGGGCAAGCAGGACATCACCGTCCGGCAGCTCCTCACCCACACCTCCGGGTTCCGCGCCTGGATCCCGCTCTACAACGCGCCGACCCACGAGGAGAAGCTCCAACTCATCTGGAACGAGGCGCCACTCAACCCGCCGGGCACCAAGTACCTCTACTCGGACCTCAACCTGATCTCGCTCCAGCTCGTTCTGGAGGAGATCACCGGTCGCGCTCTCGATGCCCTGCTCCGCGACGAGATCACCGCTCCGCTCGGGATGCGTCGCACTCGCTACAACCCGCCCGCCTCCTGGAAGCCGAGGATCGCCGCCACGGAGGACGCCCGCAAGCCCTGGTCCGGGATCGACCGCGGCCTCGTCTGGGGCGAGGTGCACGACGAGAACGCGTACAGCCTCGGCGGGGTCGCGGGCCACGCGGGCGTCTTCTCCTGCGCGTGGGACCTCGCGATCCTCGGCCGTACCCTCCTCAACGGCGGCTCGTACGGCCGGGCCAGGATCCTGAAGGCCGAGTCGGTGGAGCTGATGTTCACCGACTTCAACACCGCCTTCCCCGGCGACGAGCACGGCCTCGGCTTCGAGCTCTACCAGCACTGGTACATGGGCGCCATGGCCACTCCGCGCACCGCCGGGCACACCGGCTTCACCGGCACATCCCTGGTCCTCGACCCGACGACCGACTCGTTCCTCATCGTACTCGGCAACTCCGTTCACCCCGTGCGCAGTTGGCGATCCGGCTCCGCTCCCCGGGTCGCCGCCGCGAACCAGCTGGCGCGGGCCGTCCCGGTCCGGCCCGCGCGAGGGCGTACGGCCTGGTTCTCGGGCATGGCGAACGCGACATCCGCGACGCTCACTCTGCCCGCGCTCGCCGTCGACGCCGGTGGCCGGCTGCGCTGCGCGCTGTGGTGGGACACCGAACCCCAGTCGGACGGCCTGTTCCTGGAGTCCTCGACGGACGGCGGCACCACGTGGCGGCCGGTCCCGTTCACGACCACGCGCCATGGCGAGGACGCGCGCGAGCATCCGTCCGGTTCGGTGACCGGCTGGTCGGGCCGTGTCTGGCACCGGCTCACCGCGGAGCTCGCCGAGTCCCCGCGGCTCGTGCTGCGGTGGCGCTGTACGACCGACCGGCTCTACGTCGGCCGCGGGGTGTACGTGGACGGGCTGCGCGTCGACGCCGGCGACCGCGTCGTCTTCGACGAGGCCAGGCCCGCGGACGCGGCGCGCATCGAGGCGGTGGGCTGGACGACGTCGGCGAACTGACGCGGTACGTCACCTCCGAGGCCACCTCCACCGCACTTCCAGGGCGCGGGGGTGCCGGCGGTCCGGCGGTCCGGCGGTCCGGCGGTCCGGCGTCGCCCGACGGGGCCGCCCGCTATGCCGGTTGCTGATCCTCCAGCACCGCCATCGCCGCGTTGTGCCCCGGCACCCCGCTCACCCCACCGCCGCGCACGGCGCCCGCGCCGCACAGCAGGACGTTCGCGTGCGGGGTCTCGACGCCCCAGCGGCCGGTGCCCTCCTGTGCGTAGGGGAAGGCCAGGTCGCGGTGGAAGATGTTGCCGCCGGGCAGACGCAGGTCGCGTTCCAGGTCGAGGGGGGTCTTCGCCTCGATGCAGGGGCGGCCTTCCGCGTCGGCCGCCAGGCAGTCGGCGAGCGGTTCGGCGAGGTGTGCGTCCAGCTGCGTCAGGGTCGACTTGAGCAGTTCCTCGCGTACGGCGTCGTTGTCGCGCGTGAAGAGCCGTGCGGGCGTGTGCAGGCCGAACAGCGTGAGCGTCTGGTAGCCCCGCTCGACCAGGCCGGGCCCGAGGATCGTCGGATCGGTGAGCGAGTGGCAGTAGATCTCGGAGGGCGGCTCGGCCGGCAGCGCACCGGACGCGGCCTGTGCGTGGGCGGTCGCCAGCTGCTCGTATCCCTCGGCGACGTGGAAGGTCCCGGAGAACGCCTCGCGCGGGTCCACGGAGGTGTCACGCAACCGGGGAAGTCGCTTGAGCAGCATGTTCACCTTGAGCTGGGCGCCCTCGGCCGGGGTGGGGGGCTCCTCGCCGGTGAGATTCGCGAGTTCCTGCGGCGAGGCGTTCACGAGGACGTGCCGGGCCGAGACGACTCCTTCTCGGTGCTCGGTCCGGAACGTGACCTCCGCCGACCGTCCGTCCGTCGCGATCCGGACCGCCTCGTGCCCGGTGGCGATGGCCGCGCCCGCGCCGCGGGCGGCGGCGGCCAGGGCATCGGTCAGCGCCCCCATACCGCCCACCGGCACGTCCCAGGCTCCCGTGCCGCCGCCGATCACGTGGTACAGGAAGCAGCGGTTCTGCCGCAGGGAGGGGTCGTGCGCGTCGGCGAAGGTGCCGATGAGCGCGTCGGTGAGGACGACTCCGCGTACGAGATCGTCGGCGAACCGCTCCTCGACGGCCGCGCCGATCGGCTCCTCGAAGAGGACCCGCCAGGCCTCCTCGTCGTCGATGCGGCGGCGCAGCTCGTCGCGCGTGGGCAGCGGTTCGGTGAGCGTGGGGAACACCTGCTGGGCGACACGGCCGGTCATGCCGTAGAAGCTCTGCCAGGCCCGGTACTCGCGGTCCGAGCCGGTCAGCCGTGCGAAGGCCTCCCGGGTGCGCCGCTCGCCGCCGCCGACCAGCAGACCGGTCGGCCGTCCGGCGCGCTCGACGGGTGTGTACGAGGACACCGTGCGGCCACGGACCCGGAAGTCGAGGCCCAGGTCCCGGACGATCTTCCGGGGCAGCAGGCTGACGAGGTACGAGTAACGCGACAGCCGTGCGTCGACCCCGCTGAACGGCCGGGTGGACACGGCGGCGCCCCCCGTGTTCCCCAGGCGTTCCAGGACGAGGACGGACTTCCCGGCGCGGGCCAGGTAGGCGGCGGCGACCAGACCGTTGTGGCCACCGCCGACGATCACGGCGTCGTATCCCTCGTGTACAGGCATGCCTCTTCGTAACACGCCGTGATCCGGGTCGGCCAGGCATACGCGGCAGGCGGCGGGCGGCCGAGCGGGGCACCGGTCGCGCGGCCTCGGTGGCCGCGAGCGCTCGGCGGGATGACGGCCCGACGGCCGGGCAGGCCCCGGCGGCCACACCCGGCGGCCGACGGCCAC
>NZ_VBZC01000149.1:0-2919 GCF_005786655.1 Streptomyces montanus | reverse complement strand
TCGCGCGGGAAGTGGGCGGGCACCCAGTCCATGATCACGCCGATGCCGGCCCGGTGCAGCGCGTCGACGAGGTACTTGAAGTCGTCGGGGGTGCCGAGACGGGCGGTGGGCGCGTAGAAGCCCGTGATCTGATAGCCCCAGGAGCCGCCGAAGGGGTGCTCGGCGACCGGCATCAGCTCCACGTGCGTGAAGCCCAGGTCGGAGACGTAAGCAGGGAGTTGGTCGGCGAGCTGGCGGTACGTCAGTCCAGGGCGCCAGGACGGCAGATGGACCTCGTACACCGAGAAGGGCGACAGGTGCACGGGGCGCCGCCCCCGCCCGGCCATCCACTCCTCGTCCCGCCACTTGTGATGCGACTGATGGACGACCGACGCGGTCGCGGGCGGCATCTCCGCGCTACGGGCCATCGGGTCGGCACGCTGCGTCCTGGAGCCGTTGGGCCGGGTGATCTCGAACTTGTACAGGGCGCCCTCGGCGACCCTGGGGACGAACAGCTCCCACACGCCGGAAGATCCCAGTGACCGCATAGGGAACGCCGTGCCGTCCCAGTAGTTGAAGTCGCCGATGACCCGCACGCCGCGCGCGTTCGGCGCCCACACCGTGAAGCGGGTGCCGGTGACACCCTGGTGCACCATCGGTTCGGCGCCCAGTGCTTTCCACAGCTGCTCGTGGCGTCCCTCGCCGAACAGATGCAGATCGAACTCGCCGAGAGAGGGAAGAAACCGGTAGGGGTCCTGCATTTCGTACTCGTCGTTCCCGTACGTGACCAGCTGGGTGTACTCGGGAATCACCTCAAGCGGCAGCACGGTCTCGAAGAGACCGTCCCCCAGGTCGTCCAGCTCCGCACGCTGCCCGTTCACCGACACGGCGACGGCTGTCGCGTACGGGCGCAGTGCTCGGAAGACCACACCATCCGGCACCGGGTGCGCCCCGAGCAGCGAGTGCGGGTCGTGATGGGCGCCGGCCAACAGCCGTGCCCGGTCCGCCGCGTCCATCGAGCCCGGCGGCGATATGCCGGGGTCGCCGCGTCCTGGCCTGGGCGCCTGGGCCTTGGGTGCGGCCTTGGGTGCGGGCGTTTCGGGCGCCGGCAGGGAAACGGAGATATTGCGCGCTGCCATGGCTTCGGTCTCCTCAGGCGTTGTGGAAGGAAGGGGCCGGCGGACCACTGCCGGAGGGGGTTCGGTCGGCTTCGGCGAGGCGGGCTATCGCCGCCAGCGGTACGGACAGCCAGTCGGGGCGGTGCCGCGCCTCGTACAGCACTTCGTAGACGGCTCTGTCGGTCTCGTACGCGCACAGCAGGGCGGGCTCGTCCCGCGGATCCCACCCCGCCTCGGCGGCGTAACCGGCGCAGTAGGCATCCCGGCAGCGCCGTGCCCAGGCCGGACGCCATGGGCGGCGGCTGCGGGCGGCGTAGTCGAAGGAGCGCAGCATGCCGGCGACATCACGTACGGGGGACTGGCGGCGACGGCGTTCGGTGAGCGGGCGGGCCGGCTCCCCCTCGAAGTCGATGACGAACCACCGCATGTCGGCCCGCAGCACCTGGCCGAGGTGGAGATCGCCGTGGATCCGCTGCGCGGGACGGGTCGCGTCGAGAACGGCGAACGCGTCGAAGGCGGCCCGCAGCCCGGGCACGTACGGCGTGACGGCGGGCACGCAAGCGCTCGTGGCGTCCAGGCGCTCGGTCATCGCGGCCGCAAGCTGCCTGTTCTGGCTCCGACTTGGGGCATCGAGGGGGAAGGCGGCGGCCAGCGCGAGATGCACCTCGGCGGTCGCCCGCCCCAGTTCGTACGCCTCCTCCGCGAAGTCCCGTCCGGAGGTGAGGGACTGAAGCGCCAGAGTCCACCCGTCCACGGCTTCGGGCAGGAACGGCTGGAGCACACCGAGCGTCGCCTCCTGCGGCTGCGATATTCGAAACCACGCCACGGGGGGCGGTACGCGGGTGCAGCCCTGTCGGACCAGAGCCCAGGGCACCTCCAGGTCCGGGTTGATGCCGGGCTGGACGCGGCGGAAGATCTTCAGAATGTACGTGTCCCCGTACACCAGCGAGGAGTTGGACTGCTCGGCGTCCAGGAGTCGTGGGGCGAGCCCGGCGGGTATCGTCACCTGCCCGTCGCGCTCGAAGCGCAGCGGGCCCGTGGCCCCAGGATTGCGCAGCCGCTCCAGGAGCAGTCCCGTGGACCGGGGGTCCTGGAAGGCGTCGTACACCATCAGGCCGGCCAGCGGGCCCTCACTCGCGCGGCCGATGTAGGCGTGGATGAGCCGGGGTGGCAGGACCTCCCGGGCGCCGAGCAGCAGTTGATAGCAGTCACCGGACGAGAGCGTGCCAGTGCCGTGCTGAGCGTGAACCAGAAGATGCAGACAGCCCGGATGCAACTCGGTCGCCGACAGCAGCGTCAGCTCGGTGACGGGCCGCCCCTTGCCCGCGAACCAGCGCTGCCGTGGCAGCCATGCGCGCAGCAACCCGGCGACCGATGTCAGCAGGGAAGCGGAGCCGAGGCTGCCTGGATGAAGCGGCGCGGTCCTGGGCATGGCGGCGCATCCTTTCAGAGGCACACGTTCAAGATCGCCAGCTGGCACTGGTGGGTACTGCCCGTCGCAGTCGGAACCAGTAGAAGCCGTGGCCTGCGAGGGTGAGCAGATAGGGAAGCCGGCCGATGGCGGGGAAGCGGACGCCGCCGATCAGTTCCACCGGGTGCCGTCCGTCGAAGGCCTGCAGGTCGAGCTCGGTGGGCTGGGCGAAGCGGGAGAAGTTGTGCACGCACAGCACCAGGTCCTCCCCGTTCTCCTCGGTCGCGGGGGCCTCGCGCAGGAAGGCGATGACGGCCGGGTTGGAGGAGGGGAGTTCGGTGTAGGAGCCGAGGCCGAAGGCGGGGTTCTGTTTGCGGATCTCGATCATGCGGCGGGTCCAGTGCAGCAGCG
>NZ_VBZC01000148.1:0-2926 GCF_005786655.1 Streptomyces montanus | reverse complement strand
GCGGCCGCGGCCTCGGCGACCTCCGCGAGCGCGCCCAGCAGATCGGCACCGCCGTCGGCCCACGCCTCCGTTGCCGCCGCGGCCCCGCCCCCGGACCGCCCCCGCGCGGTCGGCGCGGCCTCAGCGAGGATCATCCGATATGGAGCGTCGAGGAGTTCGCCGTACAGATCCCCCGCGACAGCCCGGGCATGGTCGGGCTCCCCGGCCAGCAGCATCCGCAGCACGGCCACCCCGATCCGCTGCTCAGCGGCATACAACGACCGCGACCGCTCAGTCGTGAGCGTCAGCAGAGCGATCGCGGAGTGAACGGCGTACCGCTCGGCGGTACCCAGCGCCGCGGCGGTACCCACGGCCAGCGCGGCCCGGGCCCGCCGTCCGGTCCCGAGGGAATGCAGTTCGACACGATCCTCACCGCCACCGTCCGCGCCACCCGCAACGCCACCGCCACCGTCGCTGTCGCCGCCGTCCTCGTCATCGGCCTCCACCTGCCCCCCGACCACGGAGCTCGCCGGCGCGGCCCGCTCCCACAGCCGCTCCACATCGGCGGTGAGCCGCGCGGCCCGCCGCCCGGCCCACTCGGGCGCCGCCGCGACGACGGCACCGGATGCGTCGTACAGGGCGGACCACCCGTCGACCTGCGAAGCGAGGGCGGTGAGCACCCCCTCGGGCCCGGCACTCAGCGCCTGTTTGGTCAGCTCGCGCTGCGCGGCGAAGCCCGCGGTCACGGCCCGGTACTGATCGGCGGCGATGGCGGCGGAGACGGCCTTGCTGATGGCCAGGAAGGGGGTGCGCCGCGGCACTTCGAGGAGCGGCAGCCCCTCCTTCTCCGCGGCGTCGACCAGCGCTTTCGGGACGTCCTCGTAATGCACTCCGACGGCGAACCCGAGCCCGACGACCCCCGCCCCCACCAGCCGCTTCACATAGCGCCGCATGGCGTCCGGATTCTCCACGTCCAGCTTCGGCGCGGTGATCAGGAGCAGCTCGCCGCCCTCCATGTACGGCACGGGGTCGGCGAGTTCGCTGGCGTGGGCCCAACGGACGGGCACATCCAGACGTTCCTCGCCCGCGCGCACGGTGAGTTTGAGCGCCGAGTGCTGGACGAGCGAGGCGAGCGTGGGGGGCATGAGGCCTTCAGGTCTTTCCTGGCCAGGTCTTCCGGGTCTTCACGGAAGTGGCGGGAGTGGCGGAGGGTGCGATCTTTTAGCCGTCACGTATGAACGACCTGTGTAGATTCTGCCTCACTGTACGGTGAACGCGTCACCTTATGTACAGATGTCCTGCTCACCTCGGAAAAGCCACTCATCCCCGAAGATCCACCAACAACGGCGGCGCGTGCTCCCCCCGCACACTGGTGAGCGACAGCACCGCATGCCCCGGCGGCACCGCATGCGCCAGCTCGGACGCGGACCACCGCTCGCGCTCGACCTGCCGCACGGTGACGGCGCGGGCGGTGGGCGCGCGCCCCGTGATCACTCGCCGCAGGGCGTGCACGGTCTTGCCGAGCGGAGTCTCGGCGATGATCTGCCGGTCGGTGACGTCCCGCGCCTCGGTCCACTCCTTGCCCCACACCTCGGCGAAGTCCTGGCCGTCCCAGGGGGTGAGCCCGGACAGCGCCATCCGGCACCCGATCGCCCCCAGCAACGGCGTCCGCAGCGGCCGCGGCACGTCGTCGAGCGTACGGAGCGTCAGAACGGCACCGGCGTTGGCGGACCGCAGCCGCTGAATCCCCCGTACCGCCTCGGGAGTCACCACGCCCGTCGCGTCGTCCAGCACCAGACACGCGAACAACGACCGGTCCTCCCGTACCGCCACACTCGCCGTGAACTGCGCGAGTACCAGCCGTGCCAGGATCCGCGAGGCATCGGCGTGCCCGCGCTCGGGCAGATCGATGCGTACCCGCACCGGATGGTCGAGGGCGCGCAGCGAGAAGGGCCTGGACTGCCCGGACGTGTCGAAGAACGCGGCGAAGGCGGGCCGGTCCAGCAGGGCGACCCGGTCCGCGAGGACGCCCCCCAGGTCTCCCGGATGCCCCGACTGCCGTTCCCGCGCGTCGAGTTCGCGCAGCAGCGAGTCCTGCCCGGCCTCCGTGAGCGCCTTGCGCAGGGCGCCGAGCGGGCCGGGTGCGCCGTCGAGCAGCTGCCGCAGCTCGGGTACGGACGGGAAGCGCCCGTGGACCGCGCGGTACGGCCCGAGCAGCTGGGCGAGCACGGTGGTGGACCGGCGGCTGTCCCCGCCGGGATGCGGATCGGTGAGGTCGCCGACCAGCGCCTCGGCGAGGACGGCCGCCGCCTCGTCGGGGTCGGTGGTCCCGCCGTACAGATCGAGGTCGTACACGGACTCGGAGTTCCCGACCCGCACGACGACGTCGTACGCGTCCACCGGCCCCAGGCCCGCGCCCGCGGCCCCCACCACGACCACGGCGGCCCGCCCGGCGAGCGCGTGCAGGCACAGCGACTCGGCGAGCGGCCAGACCACCGCGCCGGTCTTGCCGGATCCTGCGGGGCCGACGGCGAGCAGCGAAGTGCCGAGGAGATCGGGGCCGAGGCCGAGTCCGGTGCCGCGGTAGGCGTACGGATTGCGGCGGTCGTCGGCGGTCGCGCCGAGCCGGACCTGCCCGGTGACGAGGTCGTGCTGGGCGAGGCGGCCGGGAAGATCACGATCGCCGGAGGGGTGCAGACAGGCGGCGGCCCCGTCCTTCAGCACGGCGCCCGTGAAGGTGGCGAGGCTGTGCCGCCCGCTGCGTACCCCCTGCCAGGCGCGGGCGATGCGCGCCTGGTCGACGTCGCGCATGAGCCCGGAGCGGGCCTCGGCGGCGAGCCGGTCGGCGGCGTCCGTGGCTCCGGCGGCCCGCAGCTGGGGCCACTGGGCGGGGTCCTCCTCGGGCGTGGGCGGCCGCTCGGTCGTGGGCGCGGCCCGGCGCCAGGCG
>NZ_VBZC01000147.1:1642-3109 GCF_005786655.1 Streptomyces montanus | reverse complement strand
GGGCGGTGCAAGGCGTTCGGTGACGACGCCGACGGGACCGGCTGGTCGGAGGGCGTCGGTGTGCTGCTGGTGGAGCGGTTGTCGGACGCGCGCCGTCATGGCCATCCGGTGCTGGCCGTAGTGCGCGGTTCGGCGGTCAACCAGGATGGTGCGTCGAACGGGTTGACGGCGCCGAATGGTCCTTCGCAGCAGCGGGTGATTCGGGCGGCGTTGGCCAGTGCTGGTCTGAGCCCGCAGGACGTGGACGCCGTCGAGGCGCATGGGACGGGCACGGCGCTGGGTGATCCGATCGAGGCGCAGGCGTTGCTGGCGACGTACGGTCAGGACCGGCCGGGGGAGCGGCCGTTGTGGTTGGGGTCGGTGAAGTCGAACCTCGGTCATACGCAGGCTGCCGCGGGTGTGGCGGGTGTGATCAAGATGGTGCTGGCGATGCGGCATGGGATGCTGCCGGCCACGCTGCATGCGGATGAGCCGTCGTCGCATGTCGACTGGTCGGCGGGTGAGGTGCGTCTGCTGTCGGAGGCCGTGTCATGGCCTGAGTCGGAGCATGCGCGTCGGGCGGGTGTGTCGTCGTTCGGTCTGTCCGGGACGAACGCGCACGTGATCCTGGAAGCCGCCCCCGAGGAGGAGACGGCGTCAGAATCTGCCGGAGCGTCGGGTGAGCTGCCGGTGGTGCCGTGGGTGGTCAGTGCGCGCAGCAGGGAGGCGCTGGGGGCGCAGGCGGGTCGGCTGCTGGCCCATGTAGAGGCGCATCCCGAGCTCGATCCGCTGGATGTGGGCCTGTCCTTGGCCACGACGCGTACTGCTTTTGAGTACCGTGCGGTGGCGCTGGGCGAGGACCGGGCGTCGCTGATCGCCGGTCTGGAGGCGGTGGCCGCCGGTGCGGTGACGCATCCGCCGCTGTCCGAGGGCAGGGTAGCGTTCCTGTTCTCGGGGCAGGGCTCCCAACGCCTTGGCATGGGGCGGGAGTTGTATGAGGCGTTCCCGGTTTTCGCGGAGGCGTTCGACGCGGTCTGTGTCCATGTGGATGGGTTGCGGGACGTGGTCTTCGGCGCGGACGCGGACGCGGAGGTGTTGGGTCGTACGGAGTGGGCGCAGCCTGCGTTGTTCGCGGTGGAGGTGGCGCTGTTCCGGCTGCTGGAGTCGTGGGGTGTGCGGCCGGACTTCCTTGTCGGGCACTCCATTGGTGAGTTGGCGGCGGCGCATGTGGCGGGGGTGTTCTCGCTGGAGGATGCCTGCGCTCTGGTTGCGGCGCGCGGTCGGCTGATGCAGCAACTGCCTTCCGGTGGGGCGATGTTCGCCGTCGAGGCGTCCGAGGATGAGGTACTGACGCTGCTGGAGGGTCGGGAGACCGACGTGGTGGTTGCGGCGGTCAACGGCCCGCGGTCGGTGGTGATCGCCGGGGCCGAGGAGGTCGTGGCGCAGCTCGCCCAGGAGCTCGGAGCAGAGGGACGCCGTACGTCCCGT
>NZ_VBZC01000147.1:0-1632 GCF_005786655.1 Streptomyces montanus | reverse complement strand
GTCACCTACCAGCCGCCGCGGTTGGCGGTGGTGTCGAATGTGACTGGTCAGGCTGCCGGAGTGGGGGAGTTGGGGTCGGCGGAGTACTGGGTGCGGCATGTGCGTCAGGCGGTTCGTTTCGCCGATGGGGTGGCGTGGCTGGCCGAGCATGGGGTGACCCGGTTTGTGGAGTTGGGTCCGGACGGGACGTTGACTGCCATGGCTCAGGCCTGCCTTGCCGACGACGGTGCTGACTGCGTCTTCGTGCCGGCCCTGCGTAAGGATCGTGACGAGGCCAAGGCTCTCCTGTCGGCCGTATCAACGGCTTTCGTTCATGGTGTCGGTGTCGACTGGCCTGTCGTCTTCGAAGGCACCGGGGCCGGTCGGGTGGCTGTGCCCACCTACGCCTTTCAGCGGGAGTGGTTTTGGCCTGAGCCTGCCGGGGCGGAGGCATCGGGTGTGGTGGCTGATGTGGCGGAGGCGGGTTTCTGGGCCGCGGTGGAGCGCCAGGACGCGGATGCGGTGGCGGGTGTGCTGGGTGTGGACCAGCAGGCGTTGGCGGGTGTGGTGCCGGTGTTGTCGGCTTGGCGGCGGCAGCGCACGGAACGCTCGGCGGTGGATGCGTGGCGGTATCGGGTGGCCTGGGAGCGGGTGGCTGATCTGCCGTCCGGTCGTCTGGAGGGGCGGTGGTTGCTGCTTCAGCCCTCCGGTTCCCAGGAGGTGCTGACGGGCTTTGAGGAGTGGTGCCCGGGCCTGGAGCGGGTGACATGCCCGCCTGGTGTGGACCGGGCGGCTCTGGCGGAGGTACTTGCCTCCGCAATGGCGGGTGCTGCGGTGGTGGGGGTGCTGGCTCCGGCTGAGGGGCCGGAGGCGGCCCTGGCGCTGGTGCAGGCGGTGTTGGCCGATGCCGATGGGGCAGGCCGGTTGTGGGTGCTGACCCGGGGTGCAGTGGCGGCTGCGGGAGCAGACCGGGTCGTCGAGGTGGGGCAGTCCGGGGTGTGGGGTCTGGGCCGCGTCGCCGCTTTGGAGTTCCCGGAGCGCTGGGGCGGTCTGGTCGATCTGCCGTCCCGGTTGGATGGCAAGACGCTGTCCCTGTTGGCGGGTGTGCTGGCCGGGGGTGGGGAGGATCAGGTCGCTCTTCGCGGCTCCCGCATTCTGGCCCGCCGTCTGCACCATGCCAGCCCGGCAGACCACGGTACTCACCGCACTCCGGCCGAGCCGTGGAGGGCGGATGGCCTGCGGGTGCTGGTCACCGGTGGCACCGGGGCGTTGGGGGCGCGACTGGCCCGCCAACTCGCCGAGCAGGGTGCGGCCGAGGTGGTGCTGACCAGCCGACGCGGCCCGGACGCGCCCGGAGCGCGTGAACTCACGGACGAGCTACGGGCATGGGGCGCCCGGGCAGTCGTGGAGGCCTGCGATGTCGCCGACCGCGAGGCGGTAGCCGACCTGCTGGCCCGCCATCCCATCGACGCGGTCTTCCACGCGGCAGGCGTACTGGACGACGACCCGATCAGCGCCCTCACCCCCGACCGTGTGTCCGGCGTGCTGGCGGGCAAGGCGGCCGGTGCCGCGCATCTCGACGAGCTCACCCGTGATCGGGAGTTGTCGGCGTTCGTGGTGTTCTCCTCGATCGCCGGAGTGTGGGGCAGTGGC
>NZ_VBZC01000146.1:0-3164 GCF_005786655.1 Streptomyces montanus | reverse complement strand
GGCTCCGGCGTGGGCTCGGGCTCGGCGGCGACGGGCGCCGCGACCGGCTCTGTGACCGTCACGACGGCTTCCGAGGCCGCCTTCGGCGAGCCGGCGGGCGCGGAGACCTTGCGCGTCGCCCGGCGGCGCGTACGGCCCTTGGGCGCGGCCTCGTCGGCGACCGCAGCGTCGGCCACCGGAGCCTCGACGACCGGGTCCTCCGCGGCGGCCGGCTCCGAGTGGGCGACGGCGGCCGACTCCGGCCGCACGGGGCGCTCGACCTCGTCCTCGGCCGTCACACTCTGCGCCGTCGGGGCCTCGGCCGCCCTGCGCTCGGGCTTGCGGGACTCGGGCCTCGTGGACTCGGGCCTCGGCGCACCCGCCGGGGCCGACGCGCGACGACTGGCCCGGCGCCGCGAACGGCCACGGGTTGCCGCGGCCTCCGCCTCGGCGGCGCTGCTGAAGAGTTCCTCGTCGGGCTCGAATTCGGGCCCGGCCAACGCGACGGGCGCGGCGACCTCGGCGGCCACCTCCGCCTCCGTTTCGGCCTCCTCCTCGACGGCCTCGACGATCGAGGCCGGGACCTGCTCGGGCACGGTCTCGGCACCGGCACGGGCGCGCTTCTTGCGCTTGCCGCCGCCTCCCGCGGAGGTCGGCTGCTCCATGTGCACGATGACGCCACGGCCGTTGCAGTGGACGCAGGTCTCCGAGAAGGACTCCAGCAGACCCTGGCCGACGCGCTTGCGCGTCATCTGCACGAGGCCCAGCGAGGTGACCTCGGCCACCTGGTGCTTCGTACGGTCGCGTCCCAGGCATTCCAGCAGGCGCCGCAGGACCAGATCCCTGTTGGACTCCAGGACCATGTCGATGAAGTCGATGACGACGATGCCGCCCAGGTCACGCAGCCGCAGCTGGCGCACGATCTCCTCGGCCGCCTCCAGGTTGTTCCTGGTCACGGTCTCTTCGAGGTTGCCGCCCTGACCGGTGAACTTACCGGTGTTGACGTCGACCACGATCATCGCCTCGGTCTTGTCGATCACCAGCGAACCGCCGCTCGGCAGCCAGACCTTGCGGTCCAGGGCCTTGGCGAGCTGCTCGTCGATCCGGTACGTCGCGAAGACGTCGACCTCGCTCGTCCACTTCTGCAGACGCTCGGCCAGGTCGGGGGCGACATGGGAGACGTATCCGTGGATGGTCTCCCAGGCCTCGCCGCCACTGACGATGACCTTGGAGAAGTCCTCGTTGAAGATGTCGCGCACGACGCGGACGGTCATGTCCGGCTCGCCGTACAGCAGGCTCGGGGCGTTGCCGCTCTTCGCCTTCTTCTGGATGTCCTCCCACTGCGCCTGCAGCCGCTCGACGTCACGGCGCAGCTCGTCCTCGCTCGCGCCCTCGGCGGCGGTGCGCACGATGACGCCCGCGTCCTCGGGGACGATCTTCTTGAGGATGGTCTTCAGGCGCGCGCGCTCGGTGTCCGGGAGCTTGCGGCTGATCCCCGTCATGGACCCCTCGGGGACGTAGACGAGGTAGCGGCCCGGGAGGGAGACCTGGCTCGTGAGCCGGGCGCCCTTGTGCCCGATCGGGTCCTTCGTCACCTGGACGAGGACCGACTGGCCGGACTTCAGCGCGCTCTCGATGCGGCGGGGGCCGTTGGCCATGCCCAGCGCCTCGAAGTTGACCTCACCGGCGTACAGGACGGCGTTGCGCCCCTTGCCGATGTCGATGAAGGCGGCCTCCATCGACGGCAGCACGTTCTGGACCTTGCCCAGGTAGACGTTGCCGACGTACGAGGTCGACTGCTCCTTGTTGACGTAGTGCTCCACGAGCACGTTGTCTTCCAGGACGCCGATCTGGGTGCGGTCGCCGTGCTGCCGTACGACCATCACGCGCTCGACGGCCTCACGGCGGGCCAGGAACTCGGCCTCGGTGATGATCGGAACGCGGCGGCGGCCCTGCTCGCGGCCTTCGCGACGGCGCTGCTTCTTCGCCTCCAGACGGGTCGAGCCCTTGATGGACTGCACCTCGTCGGACGGCTCGTCCTTCTTGCGGGGCTCGCGGACCTTGACGACCGTGCGCTCGGGGTCACCGTCGCCCGGCTCGGCGTCGACGGGCGTGTCACCGGTGCGACGACGGCGGCGCCGACGACGACGGCTGCTGCTGGAGCCGCCGCCCTCCTCGCGCTCGTCCTGAGCGTCCTCTTCGGTCTGCTCGGCGGTGTCCTCGGCGTCCTGCTCCGCCTGCTCGGCGGCGACTTCCTCGCCCTCCGCGCCTTCGCCGTCCGCCTCGGCGGACTCGCCCCGGCGACGCCGACGGCCACCGCGACGACGCCGACGGCGCGAACCGCTCTCCTCGCTCTCGTCGCCCTCGGCCGACTCCTCCTCGGCGGACTCCTCGGCCTCGGGGGTCTCGTCGGCCTCCGCCTTGGCGGCGGGCTCCTCGGCCGCGCCCCTGCGGCGACGACGCCGACGCGGCCCGGTCTCCTCCTCGACGGGCTCGGGGGCTGCCGCCGTCTCGGTGGCCGCCTCTTCGTCCGCTTCGTCTGCTTCCTCCGCGGCCTCGGCAGCGGCGGCGGCCGCGGCGCGCTCCGGCGTCTGGAACATCGGCTCCGTGAACACCGGCGGCTGGAAGACGGCGACAGCGGGCCGTGCGGGGCGGCGCGCGGGCTCTTCCTCGGTCTTCTGCTCCTCGGCCTGCGGCGTGGTCGTCTTCGGCGCGGGCGCGGAGAAGCCTCCGGCCGCCTTGCGGGTGGCGCGACGGCGCGAACGACGCGGGGTGGCGTCCTCGGCGGCCGCCTCCGGCTCGGCGGTGGTGGCGTCGGTGGTGTCGCCGTTGGTGGTGTTGGCGTTGGTCTGGTCGGTCTCGGCAGCGGCCACAGGGGCCTCCCTGCGCTCGTTACGGACAGCGGCCGTGGCGGTCTCCGCCTCGGCGGACGGCTCCGCGGTCTCCGCGGTCTCCGCGGTCTCCGCGGCCGGCGCGCCTGCGGGCGCGGCGGCGCGGCGTGTGGCGCGACGGCGCGTACGACGCGGGGCGGTGTCTTCGGTCTCGGTGGTCTGCTCCGGCTCGGCGACGGCGGCGGGCTCGGGCTGCGGCTCGGTGATGCTCTGCGCCGCCTCGGCGACGGGCGCGTTGGCCTCGTCGGATGCGGCAGTCGTGAGGGCCGCGGCGTCAGCGGCCTGGGCGGCCTC
>NZ_VBZC01000145.1:0-3228 GCF_005786655.1 Streptomyces montanus | reverse complement strand
CGATCGCGACGGCGTCACCGGCGCGGGCGGCGGCGGCCACCGCGGCGGCCGAGGCGTCACCGTCGGCGCCCGGCCGCCAGCCGCCCTCGAGGGCGCGGCGTGCGATGTTGGGCCCGCTCGCGATGCGCTCGACGCAACCTCGCGACCCGCACGGGCAGAGGTCACCGTCGAGGTCCACGCTGATGTGACCGATGTGACCGGCGTTGCCCGTGGGCCCTGGATGCAGCCGGCCGCCCAGGACCAGACCGCCGCCGACACCCGTCGAGACGACCATGCACAGCGCGTTGTCGTGCCCGCGGGCCGCGCCCTGCCAGTGCTCGGCCGCCGTGATCGCCACACCGTCGCCGATCAGCTCCACGGGCAGCCCCCCAGTGGCGGCACGGACCCGCTCGACCAGCGGATAGTCGCGCCAGCCGGGGACGTTCACCGGGCTCACGGTGCCCGCCGAGGCGTCCACCGGGCCCGCGCTGCCGATGCCGAGTGCCGTGGCGCGGCTCCACAACGGCGAGCCGGTCAGATCGCCGAGCACGGCTTCGACGGCCCGCATCACGGTGTCGCCGTCCCCCTGCGCGGGCGTCGCCCGCTGCGCACGCAGGAGGATCCCGCCATGGCCGTCCACGAGCGCTCCGGCGATCTTGGTGCCGCCGATGTCGAGCGCGGCCACGAGGTCGGTGTGCATCAGTGTCTGATCTCCCGGTGCAGAGTCTCTCCGGGGGTAACCCCCGGCGTACGTCCGGGGTGCCCCTGAATCTCTCCGGGAGCGACCCCGGGCACCCGGCCGGACGAAACAGATAGCACGACTGGCCCCGAAGCAGTGCAGGCCGGAGTGCGCGAGGGATAGTCTCCTCGCAGCTGACAACGTTGTCCAGGCTCTATGCTCGACGCCACATCCCAGTGAGCACCTCCGGCCGACGCACCCCGTGGACTCGTGGACCAGTGGACTACAGGACAGGACAGCCCATCGTGACCCAGACCGCCCACCGAACCGACAACCGATACGGCAACCGTCCGACCATGAAGGACGTCGCGGCGCGTGCCGGAGTCGGCCTCAAGACGGTGTCGCGTGTAGTCAACGGCGAGCCGGGCGTCACCCCGGACACCGAGCGCCGGGTGCGGGAGGCGATCGACGCGCTGGGCTTTCGCCGCAACGACAGCGCGCGGGTGCTGCGCAAGGGACGTACCGCGAGCATCGGCCTCATCCTGGAGGACCTCGCCGACCCCTTCTACGGCCCGCTCAGCCGCGCGGTCGAGGAGGTGGCCCGCGCCCACGGCGCCCTGCTGATCAACGGCTCGAGCGCCGAGGACCCGGACCGCGAACAGGAGCTGGCCCTCGCGCTGTGCGCGCGCCGCGTGGACGGGCTCGTCGTCATCCCGGCCGGTGACGACCACCGCTATCTGGAGCCGGAGATAAAGGCGGGCGTCGCCACGGTCTTCGTGGACCGCCCCGCCGGACAGATCGACGCGGACGTCGTCCTGTCCGACAACCTCGGCGGTGCGCGCGACGGCGTCGCCCACCTCATCGCCCACGGCCACCGCCGTATCGGGTTCATCGGCGACATGCCCCGCATCCACACGGCCGCCGAGCGGCTGCGCGGCTATCGCACCGCCATGGAGGACGCGGGCGTTCCCGTCGAGGAGGGCTGGATGTCCCTGGGGGCCACCGATCCGCAGCGGGTCCGCCGGGCCGCCGAAGCCATGTTGTCGGGCCCCTCCCCCGTCACCGCGATCTTCACGGGCAACAACCGTGTGACGGTCACGGTCGTACGCGTCCTCGCCGAGCACGACCGCCCTGTCGCCCTCGTCGGTTTCGACGACATCGAACTCGCCGACCTCCTCCAGCCCGGTGTCACCGTCGTGGCCCAGGACGCCGCCCGGCTCGGCCGCACGGCCGCCGAGCGCCTCTTCCGCCAACTCGACGGCACTCTCGTCCTCCCGGAGCGCATCGAACTCCCGACCAGGCTGATCACCCGTGGCTCGGGTGAACTGCCGCCCGCGGGCTGACCCATGGCGGATCCCGACAACCGCACACACCGCACCCGCCCCACAGACCACACCCACCGCACCCAACGCACGCACGGCACGCTGGAAGCACTCGGCCTCGCCGAAGCGCCGCGCGACCACCCGCTGAGCTATCCGGGCGCCTGGCCCGAGGAGTCCGTGCTCCTGGACGGCGACCGGCTCTCCCCTCTCACGCGCCTGACGTTCCCGGATCGCGTCCCAGTCCTCGCGGTCGGCTCCAACGCCTGCCCCGCGCAACTCCGGCACAAGATGCGGCAGTACGAGATCTCGTCGCCCATCCCCCTGGTGAAGGCGAAGGTCGCAGGCATCGACGTCGGTGTCTCCGCACATGTCAGCGGGATGGGGTACGTGTCCGCGTCGCCCTTTCGCGCTCGTGGTTTCACCCGGGAACTGTTCGTCACCTGGCTGGACCCGGCGCAGCTCGCGGCGGTCGACGCCAGCGAGGGAGTCCAGGCGCCGTCCGGTGCGTACGACCGTGTCCTGCTGCCCGCTTCCGACGTCCCGGTCGAGCTGGAGTCGGGCGAGGTGCTCGACGGCGCCCATCTGTACGTCAGCCGCCGGGGAGTGCTCCACGACGGCTCCGGTACGCCGCGCAGGCATCCGGGCGAGCGTCCGCTGCTCGCCGAACTCCTCGCGGAGTCACCGCGGTTGCGGGAGCTGTTCGGCTCCACCCCTGAGGAGTTCTGCGCCCGCGCACGCGGCGACTGGGACCTGTGCGTGCGGGGCACCCGGCTGTTCGCCGAGGAGGGGCGGACGACCGCCTCCGGCCTGGAGAAGTACGTAGGCGATCAGCAGACCGGCAGTCCCGGCAGCGGCGCGTCGTTGTCGCCGCCCTTGATGTAGACGTCGCTGACGAAGACGTTCGTGTTGCCGCTGTCGTCGTCCGTCTTCGCCCACCAGACGTTCGTCCACTGCCCATACGTCTCGCGGCGGCCCAGATCCTGCTGGCAGTAGAAGTAGTTGGTGCCCGCGTTGAGGGTGCCTGCCTCGGCGCCGTCGGCGGTGTAGGACGTGGCCTTGCGCCAGACCTCGCAGTTGTACTTTCCGCCGCCGACGGCGTGGCAGACCGGGGCGGGGCTGGAGCCGCCTTCGCCGCCTCCTCCGCCGCCGCTCGTGCCGCCTGACGTGCCACCGCCGTCCGTGGAACCACTGCCGGTCGGCGTTGGCGAGGCGTCGGGGCCCTTCGTCGTCGGTTTCGCACCCTCCGTG
>NZ_VBZC01000144.1:0-3275 GCF_005786655.1 Streptomyces montanus | reverse complement strand
GGCGAGTCCCGCCGCGAGCCCGAGCAGCACGGCCGGCGCGGTCTGTGCCGCGCGGGCCAGCGCGAGGCCTGCCGGGGAGGCGCCGCGCGCGCGTTGCAGCCGGTGGGCGTCGAGGCGGCGGCGTACCGCGAGCAGTGCCGTGACGACGGCGGCGAGCAGTCCGACGACGATCAGAGACGCCAGGGCGAAGGAGATCACGGTGCGGCCCTGCCGCCACTGCCGGCCGAACTCGGTGACCACGCCGGGGAGCCGGGTGCCGCTCTGCAGGGTGGAGGCGGTGTGCGGGCCGATCTCGCAGAACATGCCGCCGTAGTCGATGTCGCCGCAGTAGACGGCCCGCGCGTCGTCCGGGTAGCGGGTGAGCAGCCGCTGGAGTTCGCGCTGTCCCTGATCGTCGGCGAAGCGCGCGGCGGTGCGTGCGCCGAGGTCGAGGCGCATGCCCCAGGTGACGGTGAGCGTGGCGTCGGCCTGTGTCTGGAGGGTGGTGACGGTGCGTGGTGCGACGAGGGCGCGGGCCTCCCAGTCGAGTCCGGAGGCGCCGTGCGGTGGGTACTGCGCGGGGCGGGCCAGCAGAGGCTGTTCACGCCACAGCCGGGATCCGCCCGCGGCGTCCCCGCCGTCAGCCGTGAAGAACCCGACGACGACGGCCGTGGCATCGATGTCCTGCAACGCGCCTGGTGCGAGGGGGAGTTCCTGCCCGAGCCGTAGCTTCAGTGCGTCGCGGGTATCGGTGGAGACGGCGATCTCGACGGCCTCGGCGTCCGGGTCGGGCGGCCGTCCCTCGGCATAGGTTCCGCGCCCCGGCGCGTCGGAGGCGTACACCAGCCCCAGTCCCACGTCCCCGGCGGCCGTGACGGTGTTGATGAGCGGTAGTTGGACGCGGGTCGAGTCGTGTACGAGGCCGCCCTCCAGGGCATCGGGGGCCGCGTTCTCGATCACGTCGGTGACCGGGAGCAGTTCCTCGCCCAAGTCGCTCGCCCAGGCATCCGCGCCCGTGCTCCTCAACGGCTCGAACCGCGCGCTGAGCTGGAATCCCGGCTCCGCCCGCTGCTCCTGCTCCAGCCGGGAGGTGAGCGCCCGCCCGGCGAGCCGCTCGAGCAGCCCCGGACCGGCGGCCGCGACTGCGCAGAGCAACGCCACCAGCACCGCGAGGCAGACCAGCAGCGGAAGTTCACCCCGAACCTCACGCAACGCAACGGAGCGGAGCAACCGCGTGGAACGCCTCACCGGTCGCCTCACCGGTCCTCCCCCGCACGCAGTACCCGCGCCAGATCGACCCGCCCCAAGAACCGAGCGGCAACCGTCACCACTGCACAGATCACGAACGTCGTCGCACCCGCCGTGAGGACCACACGCACCCAGGGCACCTCGGTGAGCAGCCCGGGGTAGACCGGTCGGCCGGTGTCGTCGACCGTGACCACCGGCATGATCACCCCGGCCAGTACGGTGCCCAGCAGCGTGCCGAGGACCGCCGCGACGGCGGCCAGCGCGAGTTGTTCGGTCCACAGGTACGCGGCGAGCTGCCCGCGCCGTACGCCCAGTGCCCGCAGCAGCGCGAACTCCCGTGCCCTGGCCCGTGCCGAGAGGGCCGTGTGCAGCGTGAAGCCGACGACGGCGAACGCCGGCGCGAGGACGAGACAGAGCGTGAGCGCTCCGCGTGCGCCCTGCCGCAGCGGGTCGGCGGCCAGCCGGGCTCGGACGTGCGGCACGTCGACGGCCGTACCGAGGCGGGGGTCGGCCCGCACGGCGTGCAGCGCCGCTGCCGCGTCCCCGCCATCGGCGGCCACCCACCAAGCGGACTCACCGCCGGGCAGGGCGCCGCCGAGTACGAACTGGGCGGCCATGGCCCGGGAGTCGGCGAGCAGCCGGGGCCGGTCGCGGTCGGCGCCCGGCACGGCGTCGATCTCTCCGACGACCTTGATACGGGCGGTGCCGCCGCCGGCGCTCCGCAACGTGGCGGTGTCGCCGACCCGGACCTCGCCGGAGTGCAGCAGCGTGCGGTCGGCGAGCACGGGCGCGGCTCGGCGCCCCTTGGCGTGGTCCGTGCCGAGCCGCACGCTCCACGTCGGGTACCGGAGTTCGGTGTCGGGTCCGCGCAGCACCGCGTCCAGGAGCGCGCCGGGCGCCGGCCGGTCGGAACACAGCACGGGCCCAGGGGCTTTCCCGGGCGTTTCGCGCGAGTCGGCCCCGGGGCATCCGGCTACTTCCCGGTCGGGGACGTCGGCGCGCAGGTCGTGCCATGCGGCGGGCCGGGTGAGGCCGGGCACGTGGTCGACGGTGAGGCGGTAGGTGCGCCGTACGGTCTCGCCGGTCATGCTCAGGCCGAGCTGGACGATGCGCAGACCGTCGCCTCGGCCCGGCACCTTCAGGCGGACGGTGCGAGCCGCACCGCCGGTGTCCTCGAGGACGGCCTCGCGCGCGTGGGTGAGGCCGTCGGCGTCCACGAAGTGGACGGTGAGGCGGACCGGCACGGGGGTGCCGGGTCCGTCGGCGGACAGCCGGATGCGCAGCGGGAGTTCGCGCGGGGAGCCGCTGAGCGGCAGCCCGTACGCGGGGATGTCCCGGCCGAGCGGGGCGACGAGGTCGGCCACCGGCCGGTCGCTGAGGTCGGGGCGCAGCGCGGGGGCGGGGCCGCGCGTGGTGTCGATGCCGGTGACGGTGACCCAGCTCTGGCCGAGATAGCCGTTCGTGTCGACCACGGGGGTGACGGCCCGGGCGCCGGGCAGCGCGGCGTACGCCGTGCGCCGCTCGCCGGGGGCGAGCCGGTCGCCGGGCTCGATCCGCAGGTCGGAGCCGACCTGGAAGACCGCCTGGTCGTGGTCGCCGCGGTCCAGGATGGCGAGTGCGGTGCTGCTGAGCGCGGCGACGGCCAGAGCGAGCGTCACCAGCAGCGCGGGACCGGCATGGCGCGCGGCGCGCCGCGCGATCTGCCAGCCGCCCAGGGGCAGTACGAGTCCGGTGCCGCGCCGGGCGAGGGGATCGGTGATCCTGGCGGCCAGCGGCAGCGCCCGCAGCACGAGCAGCGCCGCGGCGCAGGTCATCGCGACGGGGGCGAGCACCAGCACCGGGTCGACGCCGCCGCCGGTGACCGGCGAGCGGTACTGGCGCAGCTGCAGCCAGCCGAGCACGGCGACGGCCGCGAGCGCCAGGTCTGCGCCGAGCCGTTGCGCGCCCGCGAACCGGCCCAGGCGCAGCCGGAGTCTTCGCACCGCGTGCCGGTCCCGTACGGTCCGCACCGTCGGCAGCAGCAGCGCGGCGCCGTGCACCGCGACGGC
>NZ_VBZC01000143.1:0-3324 GCF_005786655.1 Streptomyces montanus | reverse complement strand
TCGCGCGGGAAGTGGGCGGGCACCCAGTCCATGATCACGCCGATGCCGGCCCGGTGCAGCGCGTCGACGAGGTACTTGAAGTCGTCGGGGGTGCCGAGACGGGCGGTGGGCGCGTAGAAACCGGTGACCTGGTAGCCCCAGGAGCCGCCGAAGGGGTGCTCGGCGACCGGCATCAGCTCCACGTGCGTGAAGCCCAGGTCCGTGACGTATCCGGGGAGCTGCTCCGCGAGCTGGCGGTAGGTCAGTCCGGGGCGCCAGGAGGCCAGATGGACCTCGTACACCGAGAACGGTGCCTCGTGGGCCGGCCTGTCCGCCCGTCGGGCCATCCACTCCTCGTCTTCCCACCGGTGGTGGGACGTGTGCACGATGGACGACGTCTGGGGCGGGACCTCGGTGCGGCGGGCCATCGGGTCGGCGCGCAGGGTCTTGGAGCCGTCGGGCCGGGTGATCTCGAACTTGTAGAGCTCGCCCTCGCCGACCCCGGGGACGAACAGCTCCCACACCCCGGAGGATCCCAGCGACCTCAACGGGTACGCGGTGGCGTCCCAGAAGTTGAAGGTCCCGGCCAGCCGCACGCCGCGCGCGTTCGGCGCCCACACCGTGAAGCGGGTGCCGGTGACACCCTGGTGCACCATCGGTTCGGCGCCCAGTGCCTTCCACAGCTGCTCGTGGCGGCCCTCGCCGAACAGGTGCAGGTCGAACTCGCCGATCGAGGGCAGAAAACGGTAGGCGTCCTCGGTGTCCTGGACCGTCCCGTCGTACTCCACCAGCAGCCGGTACTCCGGTACCTCCCGCAGCGGCAGCACCGTGGAGAAGAACCCGTCCCCGTCGTCGTGCAGTTCGGCCCGCAGGCCCTCGGCGACCACGGTCACGGACAGCGCGTAGGGCCGCAGAGCCCGGAAGACCACACCATCCGACACCGGATGTGCCCCGAGCACGGAGTGCGGGTCATGATGCGCGCCGCCGAGCAACCGCTCCCGGTCCCCGCGATCCAGTACGGCCGGGCGTACCTCTCCGCCCCCGCCGGGCTCCACGGCCGCTCCTGCCTCGGGACCCCCGTCCGCCCCTGCCTCGGGACCTCCGTCCGCGCCTTCCCGCGCTGCCGCCGCCTCGGATCGCACGCGCTCCACCGCGGCCTGCGCGGCCTCGGCGGGCCGCGCGGCCTCCTGCGGCCGGGAGTCCGGGGCCACCGCCGGGTTGGGGATCTTCTTCGTTGCCTTGCCGGCCTTCGGGCTCTTCGGCTTCTTGGCGGGTGGGTTGGAGCGGGGGGTCACGGGCGGGGCCTCCTGGGCGGGCGGGCGTGAAGTGGGGAGGGGCGGCAGGCGGGGCGGCGGATCAGGACGCCGCGGTATCGGCCAGACGGCGGACGGCGTTCAGGGGTACGGGCAGCCAGTCGGGCCGGTGGCGCGCCTCGTACACGACTTCGTAGATCGCCTTGTCCGTCTCGTACGCACGCAGCAGCACGGGATCGGAACGCGGATCGCGCCCGCTGACCTCGGCGTAACCGGTGCAGTACGCGGCCCGGCAGGTGTCGGCCCAGTCGGGCGTGACCGGCGTGGGGGTCCCTCCGGCGGAGCCGAGAGCTTGGGGGAGGGAGTGCGCCGCGTAGTCGAACGAGCGGAGCATGCCCGCGACGTCCCGCGCGGTCGGCTGCGGCAACCGGCGCTCGGTGAGCGGCTTCGACGGCTCGCCCTCGAAGTCGATCAGCGACCAGCGGCCGGACGGAGCCCGCAGACACTGCCCGAGGTGCAGATCACCGTGTATCCGCTGGGCGGTCCAGGTCTCGCCCTCCGCGGCCAGCTCGGCGAGCGCCTCGAACGCGGAACGCAGACCGGGCACGTACGGCCGCAGTGCGGGCACCGCCTGGACGGCCGCGTCGAGCCGCCCGGTCATACCGTCGACCAGCGTCTCCATCTGCCCTCGGCCCAGGGTGACCGTGGGCAGTGCTCGGGCCAGCGCCGTGTGCACCGCGGCGGTGGCCCGCCCGAGCGCACGCGCCTCACCGCTGAAGTCCTCACCCTTGGCGAGCCCGCGCAACGCGAGGTCCCAGCCGTCCGTGGCTCCCCGCACGAAGTGTTGCAGCACGCCCAGTACGTACGTGTCGCCGGCCAGGTCCGTGAGCATCCATCCGGCGGGCGCGGGCACCCCGGGGCAGTCCTCGCGGGCCAGCGCCAGCGGCAGCTCCAGGTCGGGGTTGATCCCGGGCACGACCCGGCGCAACAGCTTCAGGATGAACGTATCTCCATAGACGATCGAGGAGTTGGACTGCTCGGCCGTCACCAGCCGCGGCACCAGGTCTTCCCGGAGCTCCTGCCGTGGATCGCGCTCGAAGCGCAGCTCGCCGATGTGCGCCCTCGTCCGCAGCGCCTCCAGGAGCACATCGGCGGGCCGCGGGTCGTGCAGCGCCTCGTACACCGTCCGCCCGGCCAGCGGCCCCTGCTCCGGATGGCCGATCAGCGCGGGCGCCAGCCGTGGCGGCAGCGTCTCGCGCACTCCGATCAGGAGCTGGTAGCAGTCGCCGGGGTGCGCGAGCGCACCTTGAGCGGGCAACAGCGGCTGATGTGCCCGGACGAGCAGATGGAGCAGCCCCAGCTTCGCGTTCCAGGGCAGTAGTTCCGTCGCCGCGACCAGCGAGAACCCGGTCACGGGACGCCCTTTGCCCGCGAACCACCGCTGCCTCGGCAGCCATTCGCGCAGCAGTGGATCGAGGGACGCGAGAAGGCCCGGGCCTGTGGTGGCGGGGCGGGTGACGGCTTCCGACATGGCGTCGCGTCCTTTCCCCGGGGGCGGGGTGTTACTGATGCGTGCCCAGGGCGGGGCGGGAGAAACCGCCCCGCACTGTTACAAGGCGTCCTTGGCGCGTTCTGCGCGGGCTCTACGTGGCGTCTGGGCGGACTTGCCGAAGTCCGGTGCGGTACCGCGCCCCGTAAGGGGCGCGGGGAACTGCGCGACCAGCCACGGGCGGGCCCGCAGATTCCGGACCGCGTTTCCAGCGGAGCGCTTACGCGGTGTCCTTGCGCAGTCGGAACCAGTAGAAGCCGTGGCCCGCGAGGGTCAGGAGGTAGGGGAGCTGGCCGATGGCGGGGAAGCGTACGCCGCCGATCAGTTCCACCGGGTGCCGTCCGTCGAAGGTCTGCAGGTCGAGCTCGGTGGGCTGGGCGAAGCGGGAGAAATTGTGCACGCACAGCACCAGATCATCTTTGTACTCGCGCAGGAAGGCGATGACGGCCGGGTTGGAGGAGGGGAGTTCGGTGTAGGAGCCGAGGCCGAAGGCGGGGTTCTGTTTGCGGATCTCGATCATGCGGCGGGTCCAGTGCAGCAGCG
>NZ_VBZC01000142.1:0-3571 GCF_005786655.1 Streptomyces montanus | reverse complement strand
CGCATACGTTCGTGTAGTTGATGTTGCGCTCGATGATGTACGTCGCGATGTGCTCCGTACCGGCGTACCGGCGGCGGCGTACCGCGTCGGCGGCCGAGCCCAGCGCGTGCAGCGGGGCGCGGCGGTAGAGGTCGAGCGCCTCCTCGGGGGTGATCCGCCCACCCTCGGCGGCACGGTCGAGGACGGACTGAAGGTCGGACGGGAGGTCGGACTGGGGAGGTCGGGACATGGGCCGGCCTTTCCTGGGACGTGGGCGGGCTGTGCGGGAACCGTGTCGTGTGGTCAGTCGCTGCCGGGATCGCCCAGCAGCCGCACGCGTACATCGGGCGGAAAGCCCTCGTGGGCGCCGCCGACCCGCCGGGCGAACTCATGGATTCCGGCGAGTTGCGGGGCCCCGAGACTGAAGTCGAGCGCCGTGGTGTAGTACCGGCGCAGTGTGTCCGCGTCGAACTCCTCCCAGCGCGAAGCCTGTTCACACACCTTGTCCACCTCGACGAGGGAGAGATCACGCGAAGCGAGCAGATCGGAGTGGACCTGGCGGACCACGTCCGGCTCGCGCTCCAGGAAGTCCCGGCGCGCGGCGAACACCGCGAAGACGAACGGCAGGCCCGTCCAGTCCTTCCACATCCGGCCGAGGTCATGGACCTCAACGCCCAGCTCGGGAGCCTCGTACAGAGAGGCCCGCAGCGCCGCGTCACCGATGACGACGGCGGCCCGCGCCTCCTTCAGCATCGTCCGCAGATCGGGCGGGCAGACGAAGTAGTCGGGCCGCACGCCCACGCGGTCCGCGAGCAGCAGCCGCGCCAGCCGCACCGCGGTCCGGCTCGTCGAGCCGAGGGCGACCGGGGCGCCGTCCAGCTGGTCGAGCGGTACCTGGCTGACGATGAGGCAGGACATGACGTCGCCGTCGCTGCCCACGGCGATGTCGGGCAGGGCCACGAGGTCGTCGGCGTGGCGCAGAAACTGGAGAAGGCTGATCGGCCCGATGTCGAGATCGCCGGCCGCGAGCGCCTCACTGAGGCCGTCGGGGTTGTCCTTGCGCAGGTCCAGATCGAGCAGGCTGCCTGTTCTGGCGAGTCCCCAGAACAGCGGCAGGCAGTTGAGGAACTGGATGTGGCCGACCCTGGGCCGGCGCCGTCCGGTGACCGGTGGCACCGGCGCCCCGGTGGCAAGTGGTTCGATCATGGTGGCAGCAGCTCCGGTGTCAGCTAGAGGGCGAACGGCGGCGCGGGTCGAGTACCGCGGAGTTGGGGGTCCGCGGACCCGGGGGTCGGCGGAAGTGCCGTGTCACGTACGGGAGTCCACGCCACGGGTCATGTCCTCGCGGGCATGCGGAAGTGCTCGCCGAGCACCGCGAGCACGTCCGCCTGGCGGTCTGCGAGGAAGAAGTGCCCGCCGGGGAAGACCTTCAGCTCGCTGCCGCCGGTGGTGTGGTCGGCCCAGGCACGTGCTTCGTCGAGGGAGGTCTTGGGGTCGGCGTTGCCGGTGAGCACCGTCACCGGGCAACTCACCGTGGCGCCTTGATCGCAGCGGTACGTCTCCACCGCCGTGTAGTCGCTGCGGATCGCCGGGAGGATCATGCGCAGCAGCTCCTCGTCGGCGAGGAACTGGACGTCGGTGCCGCTCAGCGCCCGCAACTCGGCCACCAGTCCGTCGTCGTCACGCAGGTGCACGTTCTCGTCGCGGGTCCTGGACGGCGCCCGCCGGCCCGAGGCGAAGAGCCGTACGGGACCTCCGCCGGCGGCTTCCATGCGCCGGGCCACTTCGAAAGCCACCACCGCGCCCATGCTGTGCCCGAAGAAGGTCAGCGGCCGGTCGTCCCAGCCCGCGAGTGCCCGCGTGATGCTGTCGGCCAGGTCCGCGACCGAGGTCACCCCAGGTTCGTTGCGGCGGTCCTGACGCCCCGGGTACTGCACGCCGAGGACGTCGACGGCGGGGCTCAGAGCGGTGGAGACGGGCAGGTAGAAGCTCGCGGAGCCACCCGCGTGCGGAAAGCACACGAGACGCTCGGTCGCTTCCGGAGCGGGGTGGTACCTGCGGATCCACAGATTGCCCGGGATGGGTGAGGTCATGGGATGTGGGGGTCCTTCCAACGGGTCGGCGCAACCTGGCCGAGGAGAAGACGGGCACGAGCCCCGAGCGGGCCGGGTGTGCGCGGCACGCTCACTATTCAGTGCACCCGCACCGATTCCACAAGGTCTGACGGGGGCGGGAGCGGGAAGTCTGGGCGTTTCCCCGGTTCTTGAGAGCCGCGGTCGGCCGCAACTGGTCCTTCACGAAGGCCCCGTCCTAGCCTTCGGCGACCGGCGGTCGAAACGGGGCGGACACCGAACCGCCATTCGGCCTCGGTCAGTTGAGAGGAGAGTGGGACCCCCATGACCACCAACACCCCATTCCGAAGCCGCGAGAACGCCCCACGGGCGCGGCGCGGAACCCGAAGCCTGGCGGTCGTGGCCGGCGCGGCCGCGGCACTCCTCGCCTGGCTGGTGACGGCGAAATTCGCCGGGACCCATCTGGACGTCCGCACCGGTTCCGGGGACGCCGTGCAGTCGGTGGGAGTCGCGGCGGTCGTGGTGGCGGCCGTGGTCGCGGGCCTCGGCGGATGGGCGTCGCTCGCCGTCCTGGAACGGCTTGTCCCGGCCAGAGCCCGGGCGGTATGGACGGCCCTCGCTGTCGTCGTCCTCGTCCTGTCCCTGGCCGGACCCCTCGACCAGGGCACCACGACGGGCGCCAAGGCCGGACTGGTGGGCCTGCACCTCGTGACCGGCATGGTGCTCGTCCCGGCGCTGGCGAGGACAGCCGCCCGGCGGTGACACGCGCGGGCCGTCATCCGGCGGTGCCCCCTCCCGGAGCGTCGCCCGGCGGTGACCCTCCCGGGCCGTCGAACGGCGCGGGAGGGAGAGGCCCGTCAGGTCTCCGCCTCGTCCGAGCCCCGTCCGACGGCCCGCGGACCACCACCACTGCTTACGGCTCGTCATGTTCCTTTGCCCACAGCCTTGTTGCGTGGCGAGAACCTGGTCAGCCGCATGGTCAGGCGCTCTCCGCGTCAGGGCCGTAGATCTCGACCGTGTCACTGGTGCGGCGCACGTGAATGCAGTCGCCAGGGCAATCCTGAGCCGAGTCGACCACGTCACGCAGGATGGTCAGGGGGACCCGCACGGCCGCTCCCGGCTCCTGGACCAGTTCGTCGTCCTCGTCCTTCACATACGCGAGGCCGTCAACATCCAGTTCGAACACCTCGGGCGCGTACTGCGCGCAGATGCCGTCACCGGTGCACAGACCCTGATCGATCCAGACCTCGAGTTCCTGGTCGCCGGTCGTCTGCATGGGCGTTTTCACCTTCCTGCCGATCGTGTCGCTGGGGGTACGCGTGCCGGGCCGGGGGCTGCCGCGGGGATCAGACGCGCATGGGCTGCGGTGCCTCGCGGCGTGCCGGGTCCGGGCCCTCGTAGTCGCGGATGATCTCGTAGCGCGTGTTGCGCTCCACCGGGCGGAAGCCGGCGTCGCGGATCAGGTCCAGCAGATCGTCACGGGTGAGCTTGTTCGGCGTGCCGTAGTTGTCGGCGTCGTG
>NZ_VBZC01000141.1:0-3696 GCF_005786655.1 Streptomyces montanus | reverse complement strand
GGCCCCCGCGGCTCCGGCTGCCCCCGCGGCTCCGGCTCCCACGGCCCCGGTTCCGGCCCAGCCCGCTCCTCCGGCTCCCGCACCCGCGCCGGTCACCCCGGCTCCGGCGGCGCCGGCCGCTGCCAAGCCCACCGACGAGGGTGCGTACGTGACCCCGCTGGTGCGCAAGCTCGCCGCCGAGAACGGCGTCGACCTGGCCGGCGTCAAGGGCACCGGCGTCGGTGGCCGCATCCGCAAGCAGGACGTCGTCGCCGCCGCCGAGGCCGCGAAGGCCGCCGCCGCTGCCCCGGCTCCGGCCGCCGCCGCCCCGGCCGCCAAGAAGGCCCCGGCCCTGGAGGTCTCCCCGCTCCGCGGCCAGACGGTCAAGATGACCCGCATCCGCAAGGTCATCGGCGACAACATGGTGAAGGCCCTGCACGAGCAGGCCCAGCTGTCCTCGGTCGTCGAGGTCGACATCACCAAGCTGATGAAGCTGCGCGGTCAGGCGAAGGACTCCTTCGCCGCCCGCGAGGGCGTCAAGCTCTCCCCGATGCCGTTCTTCGTGAAGGCGGCGGCCCAGGCGCTGAAGGCCCACCCGGTCATCAACGCCCGGATCAACGAGGGCGAGGGCACCATCACGTACTTCGACTCGGAGAACATCGGCATCGCCGTCGACTCCGAGAAGGGTCTGATGACGCCGGTCATCAAGGGCGCGGGCAACCTGAACCTCGCCGGTATCGCGAAGGCCACCGCCGACCTGGCGGGCAAGGTCAGGGCGAACAAGATCACTCCGGACGAGCTGTCCGGCGCGACCTTCACCGTCAGCAACACCGGCTCGCGCGGCGCGCTCTTCGACACGATCATCGTGCCGCCGAACCAGGTCGCGATCCTGGGCATCGGTGCCACGGTGAAGCGTCCGGCCGTCATCGAGACCGCCGAGGGCCCCGTCATCGGCATCCGCGACATGACGTACCTGACGCTGTCCTACGACCACCGTCTGGTGGACGGCGCGGACGCCGCCCGCTACCTGACGACGGTCAAGGCGATCCTGGAGGCAGGCGAGTTCGAGGTCGAACTCGGCCTGTAACCCGGTCACGCACAGTGCCCCCGTCCCTTCCACCGAAGGGTCGGGGGCACTGTCGCGTTGTCCATGGAGGCTGTGGGAGCTGCCCCTGGTGGCGTGTAAGTCTCGTCTCACCTGCACCAAAGCGCCCCCGTGCGCTCTTCCCCGGTGACGACGCGGCCGTATTGTCTAGAAAGTCAACGCCCTAAGGAGCCCTCATGACCGCGCCCGTCGTCCACTCGCTGCGCGAGCAGATCCGCGAGCACATCGTGGAGGGGATCGTGAGCGGGCGCTGGAAGCCGGGCGAGCGGATCGTGGAGCGGCGGATCGCGACGGAGCTCGAGGTCAGCCAGACCCCCGTACGGGAGGCGCTGCGCGAGCTGGAGTCGCTGCGGCTGATCGAGTCGGCACCCAACAAGGGCGTACGTGTACGGAACCTGACCGCCGCGGATCTGGAGGAGAGCTACCCCGTACGAGCGGGTCTGGAGGCCATCGCGGCGGAACTCGCGGCCGACCGGCTCGCCGACGACTGCTCGGCCCTGGAGCCGCATGTCGCCGCCCTGTACGAGGCCGACCGGCACGCCGACGGCACGGCCCAGGTCCGTCACACGGTCGCCTTCCACCGCGAGCTGGTCCGCGCCGCGGACAACTCGGTCCTCCTCCACACCTGGGAGGGCCTGGGGATCGAGGTCTTCACGGCCCTGTCGATCCGGTGGCTGGGCACGGTCCAGCAGTCGTACGCCGAGGAGCACGAGGCGCTGGTGGCGGCGTTCAGGCGCCGTGATCCGCTGATCGCGGAGCTGGTCAAGGCCCATGTCCTGGGCTGCGCACCGCGGACCGGGGACGAACTGCCGTAGCCGCTCGGGCGCTCCGGCGCTCCGGCATTCCAGCGCTCCGGAGTTCCGGAGTTCCGGCACACCGACGCTCCCGCAGGGGAGCGGGGCACCGCTCAGAAGTCGCCCCCACCTGCAAAAACCAGGCACGCGGTGCCCTGCGCCGAGACACCCCGTGCCGACTTTCTCGTGATCAAGAGGTTTTGCCCCTCAACCCTTTGATCGATCATCGATCAGGGAGTTACAGTCACCGACGGGCTGCCACCACAGCCCGCCGCCCTGTCCTGCCAAAGACAAAGGGCACACCCCCAACCCCTTACCGATGAGGGAACCCCCCTCCGCATCCGGAAGGCGGCGCAATGACCGACCCCACCGCAATCCAGCCGAGCGCGCTCGATCAGATCCCGGACCGCGATCCCGAGGAGACCGCCGAATGGCAGGCCTCTCTGGACGCCGTCACCCAGGCGGCCGGGCCGCACCGCGCCGCGTATCTGATGCGCCGCACGCTGGAGCGCGCCGAGGCGGGCGGACTCGCGCTGCCCAAGCTGCTCGAGACGGACTACGTCAACACCATCCCCACCGCCGCCGAGCCCACCGTGGACGGCGACGAGGAGATGGAGCGCCGTATCACCGCGTGGAACCGCTGGAACGCGGCCGCGATGGTGACCCGCGGCAGCAAACACGGCGTCGGCGGCCACATCGCCACCTTCGCCTCCGCCGCCTGGCTCTACGAGACGGGCTTCAACCACTTCTTCAAGGGCAAGGAGGGTGACGGCTCGGGCGACCAGCTCTACATCCAGGGCCACGCCTCCCCCGGCATCTACGCCCGCGCCTTCCTCGACGGCCGGCTGAGCGAGGAGCACCTCGACCACTTCCGTCAGGAGGCAGGCGGCAACGGCCTGCCCTCCTACCCGCACCCGCGCCGCCTGCCCTGGCTGTGGGAGTTCCCGACGGTGTCGATGGGCCTCGGCCCGCTCTCCGCCATCTATCAGGCGCGCTTCAACCGCTATCTCACCAGCCGCGGCATCAAGGACGTCTCCCAGTCCCACGTGTGGGCGTTCCTCGGCGACGGCGAGATGGACGAGCCGGAGTCCACGGCCGCACTCGCGCTGGCCTCCCGCGAGGGTCTCGACAACCTGACCTTCGTCATCAACTGCAACCTGCAGCGCCTCGACGGCCCGGTCCGCGCCAACTTCAAGATCGTGCAGGAGCTGGAGGCCCAGTTCCGCGGCGCCGGCTGGAACGTCGTCAAGTCGCTGTGGGGCTCCGCCTGGGACGAGCTGTTCCAGCTCGACACCACGGGCGCGCTCGTACGCCGGCTGCGCGAGGTACCCGACGCGCAGGTGCAGACGTACCAGACCCGCGACGCCGCGTACATCCGCGAGGACTTCTTCGGCAAGGACCCGGCGCTCGTCGAGATGGCGAAGCTGCTGAGCGACGACAAGATCCTCGAGTGCTTCCACCTCTCCCGGGGCGGACACGAGGCGCGCAAGGTGTACGCCGCGTACAAGGCCGCGGTCGAGCACAAGGGCGCCCCGACCGTGATCCTCGCCCAGACGGTGAAGGGCTTCACGCTCGGCAAGGGCTTCGCCTCCAAGAACGCCAACCACCAGATGAAGAAGCTGACGGTGGACGAGTTCAAGCAGATGCGTGACCTGCTCGAACTGCCCATCTCCGACAGCCAGTTCGTCGACGGTGTGGTGCCCTACGGCCACCCGGGCGCCGACGCCCCCGAGGTGCGCTACCTCCAGGAGCGCCGCGCGGCCCTCGGCGGCCCGGCCCCGGCCCGCCGCACGCACGCGCTCGCGCCGCTGCCCGCGC
>NZ_VBZC01000140.1:0-3998 GCF_005786655.1 Streptomyces montanus | reverse complement strand
CGCGACGGGTACGGGCGGTTCCTGCGGTGGCGGGGGCGGCACCGCGGGCATGCCCGGCCCGCCGCCGCGGCTGTTCGACGGGGTCGACGGCTTGGCGGGCGGACGGCCGCCGCGGCGCGCCTCGATCAGGCTGACGGCCCGCTCGGGCAGCCACGCGGACGCCGTACCACTGTCGTCGGAGCCGGAGCCGAAGAGGTGCGGGGCCAGCTGGGCCTGGAGGTCGGCGGGGTTGGGGCGGGCCGTGGCCTCCATCTGCATGCAGGACTCGATCAGCGACCGCAGCTCGTCGGGGAGTCCTTCGAGGTCCGGGCCCTCTCGGAGCAGCATGAAGACCGTCTCCACCGGGTTCGCGCCGTGGAAGGGTGCGTGGCCGGTGGCGGCGAACACGAGCATCGAGCCGAGCGAGAAGACATCGCTCGCCCCGGTCACGCTGCGTGAGTCCTTGGCCTGCTCGGGCGACATGTACGCGGGAGTGCCCACGGCGACGTTGGTCATCGTCAGCCGGGTGTTCGAGACGCCGGACGCGATGCCGAAGTCGATCACGCGCGGCCCGTCCTCGACGACCAGAACGTTCGACGGCTTCAGGTCGCGGTGCACGAGTCCGGCGCCGTGGATGGACTGGAGCGCCTCCGCGACGCCCGCCGCCAGCCAGCGCACCGCCTGGGCGGGGAGCGGCCCGCACTCGGTCACTATCTCTTCGAGGGAGGGGGCGGGGACGTACGCGGTGGCCAGCCACGGCACGGCCGCGCGCGGGTCGGCGTCGACCACGGCCGCCGTGTAGAAGCCGGACACGGCTCGCGCCGCCTCGACCTCACGGGTGAAGCGGACCCGGAACAACTGGTCCTCGGCGAGTTCCGTCCTGACCGTCTTGATCGCCACACGCCGGCCCGAAGCCGAGCGCGCGAGATAGACCAGCCCCATGCCGCCGGCACCCAGCCGTCCCAGCACCTCGAACGGCCCGATCCGCCGCGGATCGTGCTGCGTCAGCTGATCCACCACTTGCCTGCCACCTCCCCGTACGCGGCTGCGTTCCAGCCACTGCGCAGCGTCTCACCACCGAACCGCTCCGGCGGCACGCACCCCGATTCTTCCTGGCCCGGCGACTGGTTGCGAACCAGGGGCCGGATCTGGATGTCTCAGGGCGTCCTGGGACAAATACGTCGCGTCCTCCGCCCGGCACTCACCCCTTCTCGGGGTTTTTCCGTGCATTTCAGTGCCTGGTCAACGCTGAAGAACAGCGAAAGACGCCCCTTGATTGTCGGTGACGACCGCCACGACCCCGTACGAAGTGTCGAAAGGAGCCACCTGAATTCGGCCGCCCAGTCCGATCACCGTACCGAGTACGGTTTCACAGTCCTCCACCGCGAAGTGGACGAGGAAGTGGGGCGGCATCTCGGCGGCGAAGACGTCCCGGACCGCACTCCGGCCGAAGTCCTCCGTACCGGCGTCGCCGGCCGCCGCGTCGGGGGTGCCGGCACCCTCCTCACCGAAACCCCCGAGAGCCCCGAGAGGCACGTCCTCATAGAAGGGGGCGACGGCCTCCGGGTCCCGCGAGTACAGCTCGGCCCGGCAGAAGGTGCCCGGTTCGTACCGCCGTTCGAAGCCCGCGTGCTCGGCGCCCTCCCAGAGCCCGAAGACGGCGCCCTCGGGGTCGGCGGCGAGCGCCATCGTGCCGTACGGGCCCACGGGCACCGGCGTCGTGATCACCTGACCGCCCGCCTCCCGGATCCGGCGCACCATCCCTGCGGCGTCGCGGGTCGCGAAGTGCACCGTCCAGACGGTGGGCATCCGCCCGTCCCGCTTGGGCACGAGCGCGGCGACGGCCAGACCCTCGCTGTACGCCCATGTGGAGGTGGCGTGCGCCGCCTCGAAGGTCCATCCGAAGAGCTCCCCGTAGAAGCGCTTGCCCGCCTCCACGTCGGAGAGCTGGGCTTCGAGCCAGCAGGGGACTCCCTCCGCGAAACCGGCGGATGCGGCAGATGCCGTGGAATCGGCCATATGGCCAAGTTAATGGTCACCCCCACATCCCGCAGAGTGGGCGCACCCGAGTGGTGTGAGGGTGGCCGAGAAGCGGTCGCACCCCATTTGCAGTCGGCCGAATCGCGCTCCGATCACCCCTCGGTAAGCTGACGGCATGACAGGACAAGTGCGTACCGTCGACGGCCGTGTGGCCGGACGGCGTGGGCAGGCGACTCGGCAGAAGCTGCTCGACTGCCTCAGCGAGATGCTCAGCTCGTCGCCCTATCGGGACGTCAAAGTCATTGACGTCGCGCGGAAGGCGGGCACGTCACCGGCGACCTTCTACCAGTACTTCCCGGACGTCGAGGGCGCCGTCCTGGAGATCGCCGAGCAAATGGCCAAGGAGGGCGCCGGGTTGACCGAGTTGCTCGAAGGGCGCTCCTGGGCCGGCAAGGCGGGCTGGCAGACCGCGCAGGAACTCGTCGACGGGTTCCTCGAGTTCTGGCGCAAAAACGATGCCATCCTGCGGGTCGTCGACCTGGGCGCCGCGGAGGGGGACAAACGGTTCTACAAGATCCGGATGAAGATCTTGAACTCCGTGAACAACTCCCTCACGGACACCGTCAAGGAGCTCCAGAGCAAGGGCCGGATCGACAAGGACGTGAGTCCGGCGGCGATGGCGGGTTCGCTCGTCGCGATGCTCGCGGCGGTCGCCTCGCACCAGAAGGGGTTCCAGTCCTGGGGTGTGAAGCAGGCCGAACTCAAGCCGAATCTGGCGCTGTTGGTGCATATGGGCGTGACCGGCAAGAAGCCGACGAAGTAACGCGCCCGGGTGCCCGACCGGGTGCCCAGGTGGTGCGGATGCGGTACCCCCCACGAACTCCCCACGCTCTCCGGGCCGAATTCCTGTCACCCAGGCGGCAGTTCACGCAGGTGGGCTGCCGCCTGGTCGCGTCCGTGTCAGCGCGCTCAGTGACCCACCCTCCTTGGCTGCGCCCTGTGGCGGCGTCCCGTCGCGGCCGCGCGCTGCTGGGTCCCGGGGGTCCCGTTGCGGGGTCCCGTTGCGGCGTCCCGCTCAGCGGCGGACGATCCTGAAGAGACGGATCTCCCGGCTGACCCGTGCCTGGTACGTCGCGTACGGCGGCCAGAAGCCCAGCACCACCTGCCACACCGCCGCCCGCTCCTCCCCCTCCAGCAGCCGGGCCCGGACGGGAATGTCCGCCCCATTCCAGTTGATCTCGGCGTCCGGGTGGGCGAGCAGGTTCCCGGTCCACGCCGGATGATCCGTACGCCCGAAGTTGGAGCCGATGAGTATCCAGCTCTCACCGCCCTCCTCCGGCATGCAGGCCAGCGGTGTACGCCGGGACAGCCCGCTCCTGGCTCCGCGCGCCGTGAGTACGACGCCGGGCAGCATCTGGGCGCTGAGCAGGACTTTCCCGCGGGTCAGCCGGTGTACGGCACGGTCCATCGCGGGGACGAGGTGCGGTGCGATCCGGGCGAAGGCGCGGGTCGAGGACACCTTCTGCACGAGGCGGACTCCTGGGGGCATCAGACCGTCACCTCCCCTCCGTCGAACAGACGTGCGGCGTCGGCCGCGTACGCCCGGAGCCGGTGCACGGGCCCGAAGAGCAGCTCGTCGCCGACCGCCCGCTGGAAGTACCGATGCGCCTCATTCTCCCAGGTGGACCCGGTCCCGCCGGGCAGCTGCACCCCCTCGGCCGCGACCGTGCGCAGCGCCTCCAGCGCCTGGGCGAGCGCGAGCCCACCGAGATGCTCACGGCTCTCGGTAGTCACCCAGGCCGCGTAGTGGGCGGCCGAGCGGGCCGCCCGCACCTGTACGTACAGGTCGGCCAGCCGGTGCTTCACCGCCGGGAACGCCCCGACCGCCCGCTCGACCCGCTCGGCCCGCTCACGCTGCCTGACATGGGCGACGATCCGCTCCAGTACGTGGCCGGCGGCCCCGACGGCCTCCGTGGCGAGCACGGCGGCGGCCGCGTCCCCCACGGCGGCCAGCGCGCCCGCCGCGTCGGCGGGCTCGG